>PUPC01000068.1 GCA_003553185.1 Planctomycetota bacterium
ATAACAAGGCGCAGGTGAACCGGTATGTCCCGAAGGTCTACACGGTGAATAACGTCAACCCTTACTCGCTCTTGCGGTGGCTTCGGCGGACTGCCGAGATCGAGGAAGGCGGCTTTTATTTCTACGGGAAGCCGAACGGCGAAGGTGTGGTCGATTCAGGGAAGGTTCTCGTCATTCTGCCCGAGTACATGCTGCCGGGCGTTGACCGTCTGATGGAGACGATCGACCGCCCCAATCTCACCAGCTCCTCGGGCGAAATATTCTTCTACCATCGACCGAAACATCGCCACGTAAATGATCCCAGCTTCAACAATCTGATCCAGGCGGCGCGGGGCAACAGCGGGACCTTCAGGACCGACCCCGAGGCCAACGCCTTCCTCGTCTATGCGGCAGCCAGCAAGACCGACGAGGTGGAGAGAAGTCTGGAATGGTTCGACCTGCCCCCGAAACAGGTGATGATGGAAGTCACCGTGTACGAGATCAGCGTCGATAACGCCTCCCGGATCGGACTCGACTATATGGCATGGAAAAGCGGCCCTGGCCGTCATCTGTTCTCGGCACAGGCGTTCAGCGAATACGAGCGGATTTCCACGCAACGCAACTTCAACCCGCCGCTCAATACCGGGACAGGCGGTACAGGCGGCACATTCAACCTGCCCGGCAGCGATTGGGAAGCCCGGGGCAGCAACGCCGTTTACTTCCTTGATGTTCCCAGTGCCTTCTTCGACTTTCTGGTCGTAAAAAACAAGGCCAGGGTGATGACCTCGTCTAAGATCATCGCTCGTAATCAAACGCCGGCCAGCTTGTTCGCCGGCGATACGATACTCTACTACCAGGCACAGGCCGGGCCGGCCGACAACGCGGGGATTCGCCCCGCCGGTCAGCCGATCGACCAGTTCGGCAACTTCGTCACGGTGCCGGACAACCGCTCGGTCATCGACTCGGAAAGGCCCCGCGTCATGGGCGCTCGATCCGGCGTATTGCTGGAAATGACGCCGACCATCGGGACCGAAGAGGTCCAACTGGACATCCTCAGCGAAGTCATCAGCCACACCGGTTTTGACGGAGTCGGGGTCCCGGAACTGGTCTCGCGAGAAGCACAGACCGAGGTCACCATAAAGAGCGGCCAGGAGATCGTCCTCGGCGGGTACGCCCGCACCGTGCTGGCCGAGCGCAGCGACAAGGTCCCCATCCTCGGCTCACTCCCCTTGATCGGCTCTCTGTTCGGACAAGAGGGAACGCACGCCGAGCGCCGCCAGATCGTTATCGTGGTGAGTACGTCCGTGGTACAGGACTTCGCCGCGATGGAGTATGACCCGACCAAGATCAACGCTGCAATGATCAAGGCCAAAGCCCTGCGCGAAGCAGACACTCGTCTGCCGGATGTCCCAATGGGCTTCGATCAGTGGCTTCTTGATACGGAGAACTAAGAGATGGAACGAGCCAGCTTGCCGAGCAGTAAGAGGCGGAACGATAACATTCGGCCGACGTTGAGGATCGCAAACTGGGCTTTTCTCGCCGGCGGACGCTGTCCCCGGTCAGGTGCTGCCCATGCGTTGCGGTATTCCATTGTCGGAGGTGTCACCGGGCATGCTCAGAAAGGAAAGAATAATGATAACTAAGAACGTATGGCTGATACCCTTGTTGTCCGCTGCCCTGGGCCTTGGCCTGGCCAGTACCGGGCTGGCAGATGGCGATGCCGAGTGGGGTGGAATCCAGTCGAGACGGGGGGATCCCAGCCCGGAAAACCCAAGAACCATTCAAACCGATGCGGCGACGGGCTTACCCACAAGCAACCTGGATGACTATACCCACCAGAACGAGCAGATCAACATCGCCGGCGACAAGGACGCGATCCTCAAGGTCCTGCGAGTTGACCAGAAGAACCTGCTCAACGACTATCGGGTGGGGGTGTTCCCTATCCAGCATGCCTCGCCGATCGAAATCCGCAACGTATTCAGGATGATCGCCGCTGTGGAAGGCGGCCGAGCTGAGGTAATCCGCGACCGCGAGCGGGGCGAGAACTTCCTGTTTGTTCTTGCGCCCGACTTCCAGCTTCCGTTTATCGAAGCGGCCCTTAATGCCCTCGATCATCCCTGGGTGAAGGACAATGTCGATGGTTCGGCAGAGGGCTATGTCCGGGGCGTCTTCAGGGACATCGCAAACGTGGTAAACATCACTCGGTCGGCGGCGTCTGCTGCGGTCGGCCCGGGCGGAGACAACCTCATCGTCCTGGATGAACCAGCCAACGCAGCGTACATCAAGGGCGAGCCGAGCCGCGTCCGAAGCTTCAAGAGCGCGTCCCAGCGAGTGGACCAGCCCGTCCCTCAAATTCTGCTGGAAGCGGTCGTCTACGAGGTAGACGTCTCGAATATGAAGCAGATCGGCCTGGACTACATCGCCTGGAAGAACGGACCGGGCCGGAATCTGTTCCAGTTGATCTATTGGGGCGGTTCCTATCGGCAGACGGCGGAGGACATGACCAGCATCCTGGATCCGTTTGTCGGGCGGCGCCAGAACGTAGATGCCCGATTCACCGGACGCGGCCGTGGTTTCTACCGCAGCGCCAACTTTATGCTGACCGCTGCCTACCTCGATTTCCTCGAGGGGTCCGGCCGGGCAAGAGTCGTCACACGCGGCAAGGTGCTGGTGAAGAACGGTACGCTGGGGACGCTGGATATGAGCGATGAGGTCATTCATTATAACGTCGCCCCCACCGCCAACCAGTTTGGAGTCTCTGCCGATGCATATACCGAGCAGGGCGCCCAACTCCCGATGCATCGTCGAACCGTCGAGCGGGAAGGGCGCGTCAACGTCGGTTTCCGTATGGATATTGTGCCCTGGATCGGTCAGGAGACCACCGAGTTGCAGATTCAGCTTGATCTGAACAACCTCGTCGGCCTCACGCCGAGCGGGCCGCCGCAGCTTCGTTCGCACTCGATGACTGCGACCGCCCTGGTGAAGGACGGGGAAGAAATCTGCATCACCGGGCTCCGACGTACCGAAGATGTCAAGCAAACACAAAAGATGCCGGTCCTGGGGTCGCTTCCTGTCGTCGGATGGCTCTTCGGCCAGGAGAGAACAGTCCAGCGCGAGACCGAGGTTGTCGTCGTGCTGCACCCTCGCGTGTTCTTCGGCTCCGAGGCCGAGATGGTCCTGGCCAATACCAGGGACGACCGTGTCCGCCAGAAGGTCGAGCGCGAGGTGGCGTTGCGCCTGCCGAGCACCGAGTACGGTTTCGACCAATGGCTGATCGGGAAGGATCGATAGGACAGCTCAATACAGGCGGACCGGGCCGCCACTGTGGCGGCCCGGCCGACCGCCAATAATGGAGAGGGCACCCCGAGCTGTAACAGGGGCAGTCGAAGAAAGGAGGAGAGTAGAGATAGAAGCCCTTTGACGCTTGCCGTTGGCGTGATGACAAATGGTTGCAAAGTCAAACACGAAGGAGAATGAAGATGATAAAGATGAGATGGTTTGTGACAGGGCTGATGGCAGCTGTGATGATGTTGGGCGGAATGTCTGCCCGAGCCGCTGAGACTCAGATCCGAATGGACGGCTCGACGACCGTCGGTCCGATTGCCAAAGCCCTTGCCGAGTATTACATGGATCAGAACGAAGGGGTCAGCATCGTTGTCGGTGAATCCGGCAGCGGAAACGGTGTCAGGTCCCTCATCAACAAGAGCGCCGAGATCGCTAATATGTCCCGCTTCATGCGGGCCAGCGAGTTCAAGGCCTGCGTGGAACAGGAAATCCTGCCCGTCGCTCACGTGGTGGCGCTGGATGGCCTGGCGATAATCGTCCACAGCAGCAACCCGGTCTCCGATCTGACACTTGAGCAGGTCCGGAAGATCTATAAGGGTGAGATAACGAACTGGAACGAGGTTGGCGGGCCCGATCGTCGGATCGTGCGAGTCAGCCGAGACACGAACAGCGGCACATACGAGACGTTCAGCGAGGTGGTCATGCAGAAGGAGCGGATCGCGGCTGGAACACAGTACGTCAACAGCAACGGTCAGGCGCGAGACACCGTCGTTAACACCCCCGCCGCCATCGCATTCGTCGGGCTGGGATTCACCGAACGAGTCAAAGCCCTGAAAATCAATGGCGTCGAGGCGTCGAACGAAACGGTTGTCTCCGGTGACTACCCGATCGCACGTGCCCTCTATATGTTCACCGACGGCTACCCCGAACTGGGAAGCCACGTCCATCGCCTGCTGACGCTGCACCTGACCCAAACAGGCCAGCGTATCATCGAGGCAATCGGATTCGTCCCGGTCACCCGCTATTGAGCAGGCAACCGGTTTGATGCAGTCAGGGTTGGGCCGGGATGTTCAATGATCCCGGCCCACACTTGACCGACAGGGCGGTTGAGCACATAGTCAAGATACAAGGAGAAACAAGTGGCAGAACACTCGGCCACCAACCGAATCGGCCGCCAGACAAATTTGCTTCTCAGTGCGCGTGCCAGATTGATTCGCAGGATCCTGGGGCTGATCGGCCACACCATCCTTATCCTCATCACATCTGCTTCCGCCCTGGCTGTGTTCTTCATCTTCATCTATATCGGCAAAGACGCCCTTCCGTTCTTTGGCATCCACGTTGAATACCTGTGGGACGGTGCCGCGGATATGCTGGGTGGTGCTCTGGGCCTGCTTCGCGGTGATGTGACCGGTTTTCGCGAATCGCTGGGCGAGTTTGCGGAGGCGATCGGACGATTCCGCGATGGACTTTCATTCACCTATACGCGGGGGCGTCTGACCGAGTTCTTCACTGGAATCGACTGGTACCCCTCTCGTGAGCCGGGCGAATTCGGGGCGGCATCCATCTTTGTCGGCAGCGCAATGGTCACACTCGGAGCAATAATCTTTGCCGTACCCGTGGGCGTGTCAGCCGCCGTATGCCTGAGCGATGTCCTGCCATTTAAGCTCAGACAATATACCAAGCCGATTATTGAGGTTCTGGCTGCCATTCCATCGGTCGCATATGGATTCTTCGCTGCCGTCGTGTTCGGCCCTCAACTCCTGCGTAGGGGAGGGACCCTTCTCGAGATACCTGTCTGGGCCCTGGGGGTTCCCCTGACCGTAATCATCAGCGTGGTCCTCGGTGACCTGTTGACGTCGAAAGTCGATCTGAATAAGCGACGAGTTGCCAAGACGCTCGTGACCATATTGGCCTTGTGCATGTTTGGTGCGGGGTTGTGGTGGCTGGGGTCGGCGATCCGCGGCCTGCAATTCAACAGCGGCCAAAACGCCCTTAATGCCAGTATCATTCTTGGAATCATGGCCCTGCCCACGGTCGTCAGCGTATCTGAGGACGCCTTGCAGGCGGTCGGACGTGACCTGCGTGCGGGCAGCTACGCATTGGGCTCGACGCGGGCCGAGACAATGATGCGGGTCGTCCTTCCCGCGGCCAGCAGTGGCATCTGCGCCGCGGTGATTCTCGGCGTAATGCGCGCAATAGGCGAAACAATGGTCGTCTGGATGGCTTCCGGGAACGCACTCCAACCGCGGGCCGACTGGTTCAATTTCACACTGCCGGTTCGGACGTTGACCGCGTCCATTGCCGCCGACATGGGCGAGGCCGACCAGGTGATTGGTTCTCAGCGTTATCACGTGTTGTTTGCGATGGCGCTTGCCCTGCTCTCATTCTGTTTCGTGTGTAACCTGATAAGCGAATGGGCCGTTCATCGAACTAGAAAGAAACTGGCGGGCGAGTAAAAAATAAACGCAACGGAGTGATAATCGATGCAGCTTGAAACACGAAAACTGCTCGACCGGGCCTTTTCCGGATTGAGCGTAATTTCCGTGCTTTTAATGGCCGGTGCCCTCATCATTATCCTGGGGCCGATGATGATTCGAGGCCTGGACGCCTTCTTCTTTCGCGGAACAACTGACTGGCGAATCATGATGATGCAGGAGTTCGCCCGGGGCGACATTGATGCTGTCGAGGCCGAACGGGCCGCCATTTGGGAAGTTCGACGCCCCGTATTCGAAGCCATAGAGAAATTCGAGGCCGAGATCGAAGAGGGCAACGTCGGACGAGAGCCCGGCGTACCAAGAGCCCTGGCCAGAATTGAAGCGCAGGCGCAGTATGGCCGACCATTGCGAGACCTGAAACAACATGTCCGGGAATTGCTCGGCCCCTTCCCCTCAGACACACCAGTCATGCCCCGCAGCAAATACGGAGCCACCCGATGGGATCTGGCCTTGGTGCACTTTCAGAATGTCATGTACGTAGAAAAGTACACGCACACCGACCCAACACAGATGGGCGCACTTTCCTATGAGCCGAGAAGCGAGCAGTTCGTCGGCACTCCGGTAGAGGAAATCTTTCCATATATCGAAGAAAACCTCCGGGCGATGATGAACCCAAAGTTTACTTTCTACCCCCAGTTTCTGACTGACTCATCCAGAGACGCCAACATATTCGGGGGCATCTGGCCCGAGATACTTGGAACCACCTACCTGGCCATCGGGGCAATGGTTTTCGCCGTGCCCATCGGCGTCATCGCCGCCATCTACCTCGTGGAATACGCCGGCGATAATCGTTTCGTTCGGCTGCTCCGATCGTGTGTCAGCACTCTGGCAGGAGTGCCCAGCATCGTATTCGGGCTGTTCGGCCTGGCATTTTTTATTAACGGCATCGGCGTTTCGACTGGGAGAAGTGTGCTTGCCGGATCATTGACCCTCGCCCTACTCGTCTTGCCGGTTATCATCAGGGCATCAGAAGAGGCCATCCGTGCGGTCCCCAAATCATACAAAGAGGCCGCGCTGAGCTTGGGTGCGAGCAAATGGCGAACGGTCCTTACAGTGCTACTCCCTGCCGCACTGCCCGGCATTCTGACGGGCATCATCATCAGCTTGGGCCGGGCTGCCGGAGAAACAGCTCCGATTATCTTCACCGCCGCCTGGGCACTTGCCCCAACGCTACGGCCCAGCCAGGTTCTCACTGAAGGAACCCGGGCGTTGCCCTGGAATATCTACAATATCGCCACAGAGCACGAACGAGTCGAGTTTATGCGGCACATCCAGTTCGGCATGGTCTTTACTTTGGTCACACTGGTGCTCTCCCTCAATGCCATCGCACTTTTCTTGCGCGCCCGAATATCCAAAAGACTGAGAGGATGACCCGCGAGGGTCGATAGGACGGCCTAATACGGGTTGACCGGGCCGCCATTTTGGCGGTTGCGGCCGGTTGACGATGATGAGTTGCTTAATGAGCTTTTTATTCAACTCTAACCGAACGCTAATAATGGAGAGGACGCCCCGGGCTATAATAAGGGCAGTCGAAGAGAGACAGACAATGAAGAAAGGAGAGATAGAAGCCCTCTGACGCTCGCCGTTATTGTGATGACAAATGGCTGCCATTTCAAACACGAAGGAGAATGAAGATGATAAAGATGAGATGGGTTGTGACGGGGCTGGCGGTTGCATTGATCGCCGGTGTTTTTGTCCTCGGCTGCGGGAGTGAAACCCACGTAGATGGTGACACCCCCGGAGGAAGCTTTTCCATTCAGGGCTCGGATACCATGGTCAACCTGGGGCAGGCGCTGGCGGAGCATTATATGTATGAAGTAAATGCCAGGGCGGCCCTTTCTGTCACGGGCGGTGGTTCCGGTACGGGGATCGCCGCGCTGATCAATGACAACGTCGATATTGCCCAGAGCTCACGGGCCATGAGGCAGCAAGAAATTGATAATGCGGCCGCCAACAATGTCGAGGTCTATGAGTTCATCGTCGGACAGGACGGGATCGCGCTCGCTGTGCATCAATCGAACCCTATCGAACGTGTAACCGCTGCCCAACTGAAGGGCATTTTCACCGGCAGTATTACCAACTGGGCCGATCTGGGATGGAGCGAAGGCGGCAACATATCCGTCTATTCGCGCCAGTCCAATTCCGGCACATACGTGTTCTTCAATGAACTTATCATGGACGGTGAGGATTGGGCCGACGGCACCCGGTTTATGCCGGGCAGCTCGGCTATCGCCGAAGCGCTGACTACCGACAGGCAGGGTATCGGGTACTTTGGTGTGGGATATGTCCGCACACCGGGCAATCGGGTATTGGAGCTCGCTCAAAGTGAAGAGGGGCCATATATCAGTTCGCTGGAGTCCGAAAAGGTCAACAGTGGTGAGTACCTCCTGGCTCGTCCGCTTTACTTTTACACTAATGGCGTTCCGACGGGACTTGTGCGACATTATCTGGACTGGGTGCTCAGCGATGAAGGCCAGAATGTAATCATGAGCACAGGGTTTTACCGTGTCACGCCCGAGTACGAGGAGCATAACCGGCGAATACTGGGCGGGCTTCAGTAGCGATCATCTATGGCTATACGAGAAACCTGTGACCGAGGCGTCGAAATGAGTCAAGTATGCATTTATCGCGTTGCGAACTGCCCGCCCGCCGGTGCCGCCGAAGAGGATTCGGTTCCGGTTGGGCCGTCGGTCACAGGTCTGGCTGGCCTCCATCAACCTGAAGCCAGAAATCTGAAGCAAAAGCGATGAAACGCACGGGAATAGCCCCAGATTCCAATTTGCAGGCCAATACGTTCCGGCGAAAGTTGGTCGACCAGTTCATCCGTTTCGGCTTTCTGTGTTCCGGGCTGTTGGTGACGGCAATCCTTTTGCTCATTCTCGGCTTTCTGATTTCCAAGTCGTGGCCGGCTCTCAT
>PUPC01000256.1 GCA_003553185.1 Planctomycetota bacterium
AGTTCGTCCGTGTGATAGCCGAGCTTAACGCTGGCGATGCGGGCGTTCCCCGGGTCGGCGATGAACAGCCGGTGGTCGGTGTGGGTGGCGACATAGGGGGCGAACTTCAGCGCCGTCTCGTCGCCGCCGATCGACCGCGTTTCTGATGGACCGCCGTCCGCCAACAGCGGCGTGCCGTCTTCTACGTTTCCGTACTGGCCGACGCGAAGGATGAGGTTTCCGCTGCTGTCGACAACTCCGACGTTATAGCGGTCGATTTCGGGGGTATAGCTGCGGGCGAAGTAGTCGAGGGCAAAGCGGGCGTTCGGGCAGGAGCAGCCGCTGCTGTAGTTCTGGCCTCCCCACCCGACTCCCGGATACATCCAATGTGCGTTTTCCGCCCACATTCGCGGGAACGCCAAATCCTGCGGCCGATCGGGCGGCGTTTGCATGGGGACGGGCGCGCCGTCGGTGGTCAACAGGCGCCCTTCGCCGGGGCTGAATTTCATCAGCGTGCCGGCATGGTCGTTAAAATGGCGCTCTCCGTTATAGAACCGGACGGCGGCGCTCAGCACGTACACGTTGTTCTGATTGTCAATAGCCGTGCCGTTGATGAGGCCGTGCAGTCCGGGCACGGCGTCCTTGAACACCATGTTGCCGTGTCGGTCCAGAATCTGGATGACATGAATCGTGCCCATGCGGCGGCCGGGATACAGCGTGGGGAGATACGACCCTTCCTCGTGCATCTGGTCTTCCCGGTCGCGGGATCGGGCGTTCGGGCTGTAGCGTGCGCCGAGCACCAGGTTGCCGTTGGCCGCCACGTGGAAGCCGCCGTGGTGGAACGAGCCGCCCCCGTGGAAAACCGCGCCACTGATGACCCGTCCGGACCGTTCCCCGCCGCTGCCCCCGAAGCTGTAGCGTTCTCGCTCTTCGCCGTAGTCGAAGGGGACTTCCCGCCAGGTGTCGGGTTGGTAACGCATGACCATGTTCGCGGAGCGCAAGTAGGCGTGTCCGTCGCGGTCGAACGCCATGTCTTCGGCACTGAGCGGGAGATCGATCTCGCGGGTTCGCCCGGTATTCGGATCGATCCGCAGCGTTCGCTTGAAGGCCTTGCCGTGGGCGCTGTCGCCTTCGACCAGATACAGCATGCCGTCCTTGGGGTTGACGTACAGGCGCTGGCGGTTCCAGATTGCCGCGTGCACCCGGTCGATGGCCCGGGCGGTCTCGTCCAGGAAGTCGCGCTTGACCGCCCACGAATCGCCCTCCTCTTCGAGGAGCATCACGCCCTCTCCTCGGGCCCCGCCCCGGCCGCTCCAGCCGGCCGGCGACAGGGCGGTCACCCAGATACGAAGTCGGTCCGCACTGAAGTCCATGGATGCGGCCGTATTGACCTGGTGACGGAAGGACCTGTTCATCAAGTGGCTTCCGCGCGATGCCGGGCGGAAATTCAAGTCCCACGTTCTCTGTTTCTGAGCCGTATCCAGCGCTGAGAATTCTGTGAGGGTAAAGGTGTTGTTGGACATCGACGGTGTGCTTCTTCGCCCGCTGGGGACGGGCAGCGCCCATGTAAACACGTATATTTTCCCGGTCTGCGGGTGGACGTCGATTCTTGCGGGCCGTTTCACGGAGATGTTTTGAAGATGTTGCCCGTCGGGATCGAAGACTTGAATCCGGTCGTTCCGATGGTCGGCCACATAGACCCGGCCCTCCGCGTCGGTAGCCACGTCCGCCGGCATGTTAAACTGGCCGTCGCCATCGCCCGCTTCGGCTCCGCCGAGAAAAATTTCCGGTGTGGCATCATCCTGGTCGAACCGGATGCGTGTGACGGCGTGTCGCCACGCCACTTGCCCGAGCCCGAACCGCATGGCCGAATTCAGATGAACCCGGTTGAACATGGTGAGATACAGCCACTGGTCGTCGGGGCAGAACGCGGCCCGTTTGGGGTGGGTGTCCTCACGGACCGGCGTTTCCGAACCATAAAAGGAGATGTCGGGGCCGTGCAGATTCAGCCCGCCGCTGGTGCCATCGATCGCCAGCCGGCTGATCCGGTGTCCGATGAGCGCGATCCTCTCTTTTCCTACTGCCATGCCGTAGCCCGCCGTCCCGCGCAGCTCGGTGCCGCGGTGGCGATATCCCGAATATTTCCCGTCTCGATAGGTCGGGCTCGTGCAGTTGCTGCCGCTCATCAACATCGACGTCTGTTGCCAGTTCGGCTTGATTGGAACTTCGGCCCCGTCGGGGAAGCGGTGGCGAATGATGCCGGGGACGGAGTCCAGATTTTCCGCTGGGAACGGATAGATGGTGCGCACGAAATCGCCGTCATGGTCGAAGAACCGCAGATGGTCCACCGCACGCCCGCTCTTGAACACGAAGACGCCGTCGGGTCCCGGTGCAACGATCATGATATTGCCCGCTCTCTTCCAGGGGTGCCAGAACAGGGTCCGCTCGAACCGGGGCTTGAGGCCGAGCGATACGCGGACGGTCACGGCGTCCTTGTCGTCCACATAGACGTCTCCATCATCTTTGCCGTCCCAAACCAATGTCTGCTTCCGGGAATTCCACCGAAATGGGTCCGGCGCAGTCGGCCCCAGTACTCCGCTGGCGAGGTGGCGCACAATGTCGCCCTGGTCATCTTCAATGGCGACGGTCACGTCGCACCATCCCGCCGTCTCAAAGGAAATGGTCACCCGGTCGCCGTCACGAGTAATCTCCGGCTTTTGGGTAAACTCGTAATTCTCCTCGCGTTTGGGCCGGAACTCGTCGACCGGATCGGCTTTTATGACGGTCAGCCGGCGGCCTTCGAGTGTCTCCAATGTTAACCCGCGCGGGCGCAGGATCCGCATCGCGACCCGGCCCGCCTCCTGGTTCTCGGCCTGGTAGGTGACGGAATACAGCCCTTTCATCAGGTCGGCGTCGTACTCGAACTGCACGCCCGCCCGTTCGCCCAGAACCGCCAGCGCACGCTCGACCGACACCCCGTCAAAGTTGACCTCGACTGGCTGGTGCAGCGGTGTCTCCGTCCGAGCCGAGGGGGCTGTGAGGGTCAGGGTCACGAGTGCCGCAAGGCACATCGCCGACGATCTCGCCATTGTGGTCATTTCTGCTCCTGTTCTTCCGTCAGTTGGCTGGGCCTCCTGTATCCGGAATATCTTTCAACGGGACGAGCTCGTCGGTGTGGTAGCCGAGTTTCACGCTGACGACGCGGGCGTTGCCGATATCGGCAATGAACAGCCGGTGGTCGGTGTGGGTGGCGACATACCGAGCGTCGAACAGGGCCATCTCGTCTCCGCCGATGGACCGCGGGTTCGGCGGGCCACCTTCTTTCACCAGGGGCAACCCGTCATCGACATTGCCGTACTGGCCCACACGCAGGATCAGGTTGCCGCTGCTATCGAGCACCCCTATATTATAGCGATCATGTTCAGGAGTGAAACTGCGTGCGAAGTAATCGAGGACAAACCGGGCGTTCGGGCAGGCGCAGCCACCGGCGACCGGCGAATTGTATCCGCCCCACCCCACGCCGCCATATATCCAGTCTGCGTTTTCCACCCAGGCACTTGGGCGACTCAGATCATAAGGGCGATCGGGCCTTTGCTCGAGTGACACGGGGGCTCCGCCCGGTGAAATCAAACGTGCCTGGCCCCTTTGGCCTGACGCAAACTTCATTACTGTCCCCGTCATTTCGTTGAAATGGATGTTGCCGTCGAGCACACGGGCACTGGCATACAGTAGATAGACGTTGCCGTGGATGTCGATAGCCGTGCCGTTGACCGTCGCGGTCATCCCGGGCAGGACATCGTCTCGGATCATCCTCCCGTGTCGGTCGATCACATGCACCAGCATTCCGCCGAACCGTCCGCCGGGATCATAGCGCCGCCCGGGATACATTTGCGGCCGGTACGGTTCGCCTTCGTGCACGTGGGCCTCGTCTCGTCGGGAATCCAGGCCCACGCTGTAGAGGGCAGACACGACAATATCGCCTTTGGCATTGACGTGTATGCCGCCGTGATGCCAGCCCTTGTTTCCGGGGAAGATCGCCCCGCTGATGACCCGTCCGGTGCGCGTCCCGCTGCCCGACCCATAGCCGGTCCGGTCGCGTTCCTCACCATAGTCGAAAGGGACCTCCCGCCAGCTTGTCGGATCGTACCGGACAATCTGGTCCCTTGTCCGCAGATATGCGTGACCCTCTAGGTCAAAGGCCATGTCTTCGGTGCTGATCGGCAGCTGAACTTCCCGTATCCGCCCGGTATTCGGATCGATGCGTATGGCGTTGCGTATCACTTTGGCGTAGCCCATGTAGAGCATCCCGTCTCGCGGGTTGACGTAGAGCCGCTGCCGATTCCAAGTGGGTGTTTTGACGCGAACGACGGAACGGACCGCCTCGTCCAACAGGTCCCGGGTCACGGTCCATTCGCCATCTTCCAGCGTGAAAACCAGCATGCCCCTCCCGTGTGACCGCCGCGCCCCGACCGGAGCGGAGGCGGCTATCCACATGCGGGGCGGATCGGCCCAGTGGTCTATAGCCGGTTCAATTTCCACGTTGGATGACCGTGTCAGGTTGAGCCCCGCTGCCTCCCGCAAGTCCCACGATTCGAGTTCGCGCGCCTCCTCCACCGGCGAGAACTTGGTCAGCCGGAAAAACTCACGGCCGCCGTCATCTCTCGGTATCGAGGGCCTGGATGCCCGCATCGTCGTGCGCCCGGCAAGGGGCAGCGCCCAAGAGAAGACGTAGAACTCGCCCGTTTCAGGGTGGACGTCGATCAATGCAGGGCGTTTCACCGCTACATTCTGCAGATGGTCCCCGTCGTCATCGAAAATCTGGATGCGGTCGTTCAGGTGGTCGGCCACATAAACTCGCCCCTGTGCGTCACAGGCAACGTCGGCCGGCATATTGAATTGTCCGCTTTCTTCCCCCTCGTCAACACCTCCGGCGAAGTTTTCGAGCGGCCCGTCTTCCTTGTACGGCATCCGGCGGACCATGTGGTGCCAGAGTACCCGCCCGTGATGACCCGCATGTGTCACGTTGTGCCTGGCAAGATACAGCCACTTCCCGTCGGGGCTCAGTGCGGCGCGGCGCGGAGGCAGGTAGTATTCCGCCGGTTGGTCGGGTCGGTGACGACGCGGCGGGGTCCACAACGGATCGTCGGGTCGCACAATCGTTTCGGGGCCGTGCAGCGACAGGCCACCGGTGCCGCCGTCCGTCGCCATGCGAGACAGCCGATGCCCGACCAAGGCGATGCGGCCGTCTGACACGGTAAACGCATTCCCGGCGTTCCCATGCATCTCTGTCCGGTTGGGCCCTCCACGATATTGCCCGTCGCGGTAATAAGGGGTCTCGCAACTGCTGCCGCTTTTCAGCAATGTGCTCTGGAACCAGTTCGGCTTGATCGGGACCTCCGGCCCATCCGGCATCCGATGCATAATCATGTCCGGGATCTCTTCGATCTTGTCGGCCGGGAATGGATACACGGTCCGGACAAAGTCCCCGTCACGGTCGAACAGGCGCACGTGGTCGCTTCCCTGCCCGCTGGAATAGACGTACACACCCTCCGGCGCCGGGGCGGCCAGCAGCCGCTGGCCGCTATGGGGGCGGGGTGGACTCTGTGAGGAGGGCTTGCCGGGATGCCAATAATGAGTCCGTTCGAACCGCGGCTTGAGGCCGAGCGATACGCGGACGGTCACCGCGTCCTTGTCGTCCACGTACTCGCCCTGGTCGTTCTTCCCGTCCCAGATTATGGTCTGGGCCTTCGAGTTCCACACGAACGGCTCGGGGGCGTTGGGGCCGAGCACCCCGCACGCCAGGTGGCGGATGATGGTCCCCCGGTCGTCCTCGATGGCGACTGTCACGTCGCACCAGCCCGCCGTCTCGAAGGTGATGGTCACATCGTCGCCCTCCCGCGTCAGCGCCGGCTTGCGGACGAATTCGTAGACCTCCTCGCGATTGGGTTTGAACTCGTCATATGTGTCGCGTTTCACGATCCGGACCCGGTCGCCGCGCATCTCGCCCAGTTCCAGCCCGCGGGGATAGAGGATTTGCATCGCGACCCGCCCCGCCTCCTGGTTCTCGGTCTGGTAGGTGACCGAATACTGCCCTTTCATCAGGTCGGCGTCGTACTCGAACTGCACACCCACCCGTTCGCCCAGCGTCGCCAGCGCGCGCTCGATCGATATTCCGTCGAAGTTGACCTCGACCGGCCGGTGCAGCGGGGTTTCCGCCCGGGCCGGGAGGGCTGTGAGCGTCAGGGTCACGAGTGCCGCAAGAAACGTCGCCGGAATCCTTTTCGACATGGTGGCCATATCCGCCTCTCCTGTTATTCCGTTTGTTGGCCGGCTGCTGCTGTGTCTGGAACCTCTTTCAACGGGACGGTTCCGTCGGTTTGGTAGCCGATTTTCACGCCCACGACGCGGGCGTCTGCCATCGTAAGTTCAGTTCATAAGCCCATCCACTTTCAATGCAAAGTCAATGTCAAGGCATCCGTTTTTTTCAAATCGAACGTGATCAGCAAGCGGCCGTCATCCTTCCGAACGGACACATCGTCCGGTTTCAGGCGAAGGCGCGACATGTCCAGCGGTGCGAGCAGAGGCACGGTCACCGTCAGCGGGACCTCGGGCACGCGGGCAAATTTTTCCGGATCGAACCCTATCGGGCGGATTGTCAGCGCATCGTACGAGTAATCGACAGTCACGGACACCGTCTTGAATGCCGATTCGTAAACCCCGACTTCGCCCATCGTTCCCACCCACAAGGTTTCCGGGCGTGCCTTGAGATGATCCAGAATTGCTCGCAGCTGGTCCTCCTGGATGGGTTTATATCCGTCGCCGTCCATGCCGTGCCCGCCCGTGATCAGCCAGCCGCCCGAATCCGCGGTGCCGGGCTTCGCAATCCGGTCCAGGTCGCGCTGGAACCGGCGCAGCGAACCGGGGTCGTTGTGAATAACCCGCCCGTCCATACCGTAGGGCGAGGAGACTCGGGCTACCAGGTGGCGTTCGAAGACGATCCTGTCCCGCCTCTCGCACCTCGCGTTATGCGGATGAACAAAACTCGCCGGAAACACACCGGTCAACGCTTCGATTGCCTCGTTGGCCTTCTCGACTTCCGAAACGATTTGCTCGGACGCCCCTCCCAGGCGATGTCGATAGGAATGATTGCCGATTTCATGCCCTTCCCGGCTCATGGCGGCATAGTTGTCTTTCAACGGCTCCCAGGACTCCTTCAATCCGGGATTGACCACAAAGGTCGCGTGCCAGTCGTACTCGTTGAAAATCGTCGCGATGGCGCGATGGCTGGCCTGATTGTCGTCCCATGTAAAACTGACCGCCGCGTCGGCATCGTTCCGCCAGCGTGCCACCCGAATCGACTCGATATCGAAGATCCGTGCGACCCGCGCGACGCCTTTCGGCGGCGTCCACATCTCGCCTTCGGCGTTGCGAACTGCAAACCGGTACGTGTAGCTCGTTTCGGGTTGAACGGCGATGTCATGGGCGTACTCCATTGGCAATTCACCGTCGTGCTCATCCCATGATTGCGTATGCGTCCAGGCCTCCCGATCGGTTCCCCGGTCGCCGCCTTCGGCCCAGTAGACCGAAACGGTGGCGGGCGAGCGGCCGGTACTGAGCAGCCGGGCAGGCAGCACGGCTTTCCCTTCCCCGTTCTCGCGAGGTTCGCGGGCCATGATCAGAGCCGAGTCGGGATTGGGCATAAGAAGACCGCCCCGGCCCGGCTGCCCCTCCACATCGGCGACCCGATACACCCTTCCCCCCAGATTCGGCGTTGTCGCGAAATCGTAGAAGACCTTCTGGTCCGCCGGGACGCGCAATACCGTCTGGGTGGTGATCCGGGGATCGCCTTCCGTCCCGCCCCCGCCGGTCGCGGTCGGATCGAAGTTTGCCAATTCGCCCTGAATGACGGTCTCCCCGTCGCCGCTGCTCAGTTCGGCGTACTGCACCTTGTCCAGGTCCAGTTCAGCCAGCGTGATTTTGCCGCCGGCGGAAAGCTTTAGCCGGCCATGATCCCTCCTCACGCGCACGTGGCTGTGTCCGCTGCTGCAATCGATTGTTCCAGTTATCTCGATATGGTTGGCGATATTGACAATGTCCACATGGCCCCCCATGCGGGCATCGGTGAAGGGGTGTGAACTGTCGATGTTGCGAACGGCCACATTGGCATAATTCCGAATCGACACGTGGCCTCGTTCCGAACTCCCGTAGCCGCTGGCATAATGGCGGTTGTCTATGTCGCGAATGGTGCAGTCGCCATCGCCCGAGCCGCCGTCCAGCACAATCTCGGCCGGGTTTTTGCGGGCGCTGTAGGTGCTCATATGGGCAATAATATCGTTGACGCGGAAAGCTCCGTCGTGTGCAATCGAAACATGGCCGGGGTCCGCGCGGCCGGCGATATCCGGTTCGGCACAGGCGTGGGTGCGGATATCGCCGGGATTGCCGTCGCCGTCCTCGATCAAGACGTTGCCGGTAGCGTATACAACGACGTCTCCGCGCCGTACGCCGCTGCGGGTTCCAACGGTATGATCCCCTGTGTGAATAGCGGCGATCCGAAGATGCCGAGCCGGATCTGCATCTGAGCCAATGGTCAGGTTGCCGGCCACCGCCTCGCTGCCGCGCCCGGCCGACGTGCCTCGGGCATAGGTCAGAATCTGGCCGACGGCCATGTCGCGCACGTTGCGAATGGTCAGGTGATCGGATTGCGCACTTCCGGTTCCGGGGCTGGTGATGACGGCGATTTCGCCCGTTCCGACCAAGTCCCCGCCGTTCAGGTCGAGCGTGATGGTGCCGCGACTGTCCGTGACGTCTGTATATAATTTATACGCGCCCAAGTCCAGGCCGGCCTGCGCCACGGCATTGCCAGCTCCGTCTCCATCCCGATCGCCCCAGTGGTACGTCCAGTTCGGATTCTCGCCGGCGGGTTGGATCGTGTTGCCGGCCCCGACGCCGACAATCTGTGGGGCTTCGCCGTCGATCTGCTGGTCGTCAGCTATTTCGAACGCCGCGGCATTTTGCGCTATAATCAAACTCAGGGCCAGCATGACGCCGGCCAGCGCCAGCCGCGACTCGGCCACCGTCTGCCCCAACGTTCGCTCCTCCTTCTTCCACCAAAGCAGCGAACCAAACATATCTAACACAACAGGCCTCCTCCCGGTAGAACAGCGCCCTCGGGAAACAAACCGCCGCCACCTTTGCAGCGGCAGACATATAATTCGCGCCAAGTCGGCATAAAAGTGCCAACGGCGTCGAGCACAGCGATGATCGCCTCCATAAGGTTCAGCATAGAAAGCGTGATGGGCAACACATATTAGGACCAAGCTTTATTCGCGTTCGCCCAGAACCGCCAGTGCATTCTGGACCGATACCCCGTCGAAATTGACTTCGACCGGCCGGTGCAGCAGGGTTTCCGCCCGGGCCGAAAGGGCTGTGAGCGTCAGGGTCACGAGTGCCGCAAGACAAATCGCCGACGATTTCGCCATGCTGGTCATTTCGCGTGCTCCTGTTCTTCCGTCAGTTGGCCGGGTCTCCCGCATCTGGAACATCTTTCAGCGCGACGGTTTCGTCGGTGTGGTAGCCGATTTTCACGCTGACGATGCGGGCGTTTCCGGCATCGGCGATGAACAGTTGCCGGTCGGTGTGAGTGGCGAGGTAAGCGGGGTGGAACAGGGCGACCTCGTCGCCGCCGATAGACCTCGGGTTCGGCGGCCCGCCGTCCTTGACCAGCGGCATCCCGTCATCGACGTTCCCGTACTGTCCGACGCGCAGGATCAGGTTGCCGGCGCTGTCGACCACGCCCACGTTGTAGCGGGCGACCTCGGGGGTGAAGCTGCGGTCGAAATAGTCGAGCGCGAACCGCGAGTTATGGCAGGAACAGAGCGATGTGCCCGACGAGTTGTAGCTGCTCCACCCGGCGTCGCCGTAGAACCAGTGGGCCCCCTCGACCCAGGTCCGGCCCCGGTTGCGGCCGGCAAAAAGGTCGGGCGAGCGGTTCGGCGGCGAGTCCATTGAAACCGGTGAGCCGAACGCAGACAGGAAGCGGTTCTGTCCCGGCGTCAACCGCATCAGCGTGCCCGAGAGCGGGTTCCATCCGGACTCGCCATCGTAGGCCCGTGCCCGGTGGGCCAGCAGAAAAATCTGCCGGTCGGTGCTCAGCGCCACGCCGTGCTGGGCATGGGTCAGGCCGGGGACGGCGTCGGCGTGGAGCATCTGCCCGTGCCGGTCGAGGATGTGAATCAGCATCCCGCCGAACCGTCCGCCCGGATCGTAGCGTCGGCCGGGGTACATCCGCGGTTCGAACCGTTCGCCCTCGTGGACCTCGCCGTCCTCCAGCCGGGACTGCGGATCGACCTCGTAGAGTGCCCCGATGACGATGTCGCCGCGAGCGTTTACGTGCAGGCCGCCCTGGTGCCAGCCCCGGTTACCGGGAAAAGTCGCCCCGCTGATCACCTCGGTTGTTCGGTCGCCGCCGCCGTCCGGGTAGCCCTCACTCTCGCGGTGCTCCCCGTAGTCGAACGGAACTTCCCGCCACGTGTCCGGCTGATAGCGGGTGATCATGTCGCGCGTTCGGAGGTAGACGTGTCCGTCCCGGTCGAACGCCATGTCTTCGCTGTTGTGCGGGAGATCGATTTTGCGGAGCCGGCCGGTGCGCGGATCGATGCGAATGACTTCCTGGAAGGACTTGCCCTCGCGGCTGGTCCCCTCGCCGACGTATAGCATCCCGTCGGCCGGGTTGACGTATAGCCGCTGGCGCTGCCAGGGCGCGTGCCGGGTGCGCAGGGTGGCCCGTTCGGCCACGGCGTGGAAATCGCGCACTCGTTCGAGCTCGTCGCCGTTTTCGCGCAACACGAGGACATTCTGCGGGTCGCAGGACGGCCCGGGGGTAATCCAGATCGTGGTCGGGTCGGACCAGGAATCGATATCGCCGACATTTCGCGAATACCCGCGGCGCGCCCTGGTTGGCCGCATCGGCAAGGGCCAGGCGTTAATTGGTTCGGCGTCCTGGTCGATCGGGGCGAACTTGTGGAGCCGGGTGTGGGTGGCCGGGACATTCCCGTATGACGGGAGTTTCTCCGGGGTCCATCCGCCGCCGGTGGTATAGTTTATCCGGCGTCCGTGCCTGGGCATGGGCCAGCAGAAGACGTAGATTTCGCCGGTACGCTGGTGAATCGACACCTGGGCGGGGTATTTCACGTCGATGCTCTTCTGCCACTCGCCGTCGGGCGAGAACACCTGCACCCGGTGGTTGCCGTGGTCGGCCACGTAAATCCTGCCTTCCGGGTCGGTGGCGATATCGGATGGTTTCTTGAACTGCCCCCGCTCGTCGCCCGCCTCTTCCGAACCGAGGAAGGTCTCGGGTTCGCCGCCGTCGGCGTAGTTTACCCGCTGCACGTCGTGACCGTCCCAGCGGGCGCTGGTGTGAAAGTGTCCGACCATAACCTCGACGCGGCGGGTGAGGTAAAGCCACTGGGCGTCGGGGCTTAATGCGGCGCGCTGAGGGACAAACGTGTCGGTAAATGTTACGCCGTGTTGACGTCCGACCTGATATTCGCGATCCCGCCGGGTGGCCACCTTCGAACCGTACAGCGGCCGGCCCCCGCTGGAACCGTCTGCTGCCAGGCGATTGAATCCCACTCCACTCAGTGCCAGATTGGAGCCCGCCACGGCGAGCGTTCGGCCGGACCAGCCGTATTTGCCGTCGTGGGTGTTGCTCGTGGCCCGATAATGGCCTTCCTCACGCGAATAGTCGTACGTAAAACCCGAACCGCCCTTCAACAGAGTTGTCTGATATGTATTGGGCTTGACGGGGATAGCCGGGCCGTCTTGCAGCGTCTGCCACATCAGGTCCGGGATCTCCTCGGTCTTGTCGGCCGGGAACGGATACACCGTCTGCCGGTAGCTGCCGTCTCGGTCGAACGACCGGATATGGTCGACCCCGCGCCCGGTGTCGAGGACGTACACTCCGTCTGGACCGGCGGTCAGGGACAAAACATTGCCGGCCCGACGTTCCGGCGCCCAGAACAGCGTCCGTTCGAACTGCGGTTTGAGCCCCAGCGAGACGCGGACGGTCACCGCGTCCTTGTCATCGATATAGACCCCGGCGTCGTCCTTGCCGTCCCAGACCACACTTTGGGCCTTTGTATTCCACTGGAACGGCTCGGGGGCGTTCGGGCCGAGCACCCCGCTCGCCAGGTGGCGGATGATGGTCCCTTCCTCGTCCTCGATGGCAATGGTCACGTCGCACCAGCCCGCCGTCTCGAAGGCGATGGTCACCCGGTCGCCGTCACGGGTAATCTCCGGCTTCCGGGCGAACTCGTAGTTCTCCTCCCGCTTCGGCCTTTGTTCTTCGCGGGGGTCCCGTTTCACGATCTGAACCCGGTTCCCACGTATCTCGCCCAGCTCCAGGCCGCGGGGATATAGTATCCGCATTGCAACCCGGCCCGCCTCCAGGCCCTCGGCTTTGTAGGTGACCGAATGCAGCCCCCTCACCAGTTCGGCGTCGTACTCGAACCGCACGTCGGCCCGTTCGCCCAGTGTTGCCAGCGCGCTTTCGACCGATACTCCATCGAAATTGACTTCGACCGGGCGGTGCAGCGGCGTCTCCGCCCGGGCCGGCAGGGCCGTACCCAGCAGAATTGAGCACGCCCAAATGAACGGTATCAGCGGTGTTCCTATTTTCATCATAGCAGGCATTTGTCCTCATTCCTCCGGCCGGCGAATCAACTCGACGCCGCTTAGAACCGGTGGGTTCTCTGACCCGTCCGTGGGCGTCAACTGCAGATGCAGCTTATTATCTATTGTAATTCTTTCGAAACGGATGGCAACGGCCTTGTTGGAGCCGTCTGCGGCCTGGACCACATCGAAAGCTTCCGCAACTTTGTTCCCCTGGATCCGGATGTCGAACTGCCGTTGTCCGGGTTGTAACCGATCGGGTTCTGCGAAGTGCAGGATGATGTCGTAGGGATTGCCCTCGCCCTGGATGTCGCGAAATACCAGCTCGCGGATGCCCCGGAGTCCGGAGGCCGCCACCCAGTTCGGTCCGTTTGATCCGTCAACGAACAGGGCGTTTTTGTGCCAGAAGTCTTTTGGCAGGAAAAAGGTGTACGCCTCGGGGAACTGCAGCCCTCCGATCCTCACCCGGGCTATGCCGGCAAATTCTCGGTCCCGTGCGGCATGCTCTTCGAATTTCAGTCGCAGATGCCGGGCCTCGACCGGATCAAACCGGTAGGTCCGCATTTCGCCCTCCTCGGGCCCGGTACACGTGTCCTCGGCGGCGACTGTCCATTCCTCGCCATCCGGGCTGACTTGGATACGGAGCCGCGTGGACTCCGGCCCACTCCAGGCCACGTCAAGCCGATCGAGTTCGGTCGGCTGGCACAGGTCGTATTGAACCCATTGCCCGAACCCGCCGACCCGGTCGCTTCGGACACGCCAGGATGTATCCGGGTCGTCATCGAGGGTGGGAGCCGGGTCGCCGTCGTTCGACGACGCATAGACGATCCGGACCGGGGTGTCGCTGGTATCGAGGGCGCTCATCAGGACATCCGGTTGCGGTGACGGAGCGCCCCTTGGTACGTGTACCCAGAACGTTCCGTTTTCGGCGAGCCGGTTCCCCGGAGCGCCGAGGTTGATGCCCAGGCGCTTGATGCCGCCGCGAAAGGAGGGAAGGATCCGGTTCGCCATCCAGACTTCCATCTCGGGCATGTGAATCAGCCCCAACGACGTCTGGACCTGGTAGTTGCAGCTACACGTACGGGTGTAGTCGGGGGCGACCAGGATGCCTTCGGCCGGGACGAGGTTGGCGGTGCATCCGGCTCGGAAGCCGCCCAGAGTGCCCGTCCCGCTGCCGTGTGTCACGTCGGCGAAACCGGCCGCTCCGGAACGGAACAGGAGCAGGTGTTTTCCGGCGTTCGAAGTGCCGCAGCCATAGTGGCTCCAGTATCTGGCGTCATAGGAACCGCCAGTGACGGGATGTCGGCGGGATTTGTCCTCGCCCGTAAGCAGGCAGAAGACGCGCCCGGGGGCGGCCGAGGTGATGGTGGTTTCGTGGATAATGACCGGGCCGCGGTGCCGTCTTCCGGTCCGGTTCCACACCATTTCTCCATCTTTTCCCCTTCGGGCGGTCAGGCGGCTCATGGGCTCTCCGCGCAGGTGCCGTCGGCCATCTGTCGAGCCGCCTTCGATGAGCAGGTCCTGCTCGCTGCTGTAGTTCAGGAACGTCCCGAACACCTTTTCTGCGGTGCTCCATAGCACCTCGCCTGTCCGCACGTTCAGCGCGTATATGCGGGGTTCGTCCCCGATTTCCATCTCGCGCCGTTCGGCCATCGCAACTGCTTCGCTTGACAGCATGTCGTTGACGAACACTCGCCCGTTGCCCGATACGATGGCGTTGTGTCGGAATCCGATCTCGGCATCGCGTGTCCACAGCACCTCGCCCGAGTGGCGGTCCATTGCGACGAGTCGCCTGCTCGAGGTGCCGTCCCATCGGTCGGGTGAGCGAGTGCCCAGCCGGCCGTCCCGCCATATGTGGGGGTTGGTTGTGGTGATGATGGTGTCGTCGTATATGCTGATATGGCCCCAATCGGGCGAGTCCTCGTCGTTGTCTTCGGCCGGTAGTGCGGGCAAGGCCCACTCGGCTGTTTTCTCGCCTGTGTCCGGATCGAGCCGCGTTACCTGGTTCTGGTAGCGGAAATATACGCCGTCGGAAAGGGTGACATACGGGCTTCCGATGTAGGTGGCACCGGGCTGCTTGGGGACGCCGCCGCTTCCGGTGATTTCGCGCTCGGGGTTGGTGAATGGATCGGTGAGGCCTTCCGGCAGATCGCGAAGCCACAGTTCTCTGCCGGAAAAGGCGCACCGGGCGGAGATTGTGTTGTGCCCCAGGATGACAAACCGCCCGGCCGCCACCTGCGGCCGAGGCCCCATAGCGTGGCGGGGGAGGATGTTCTTGTTGCACGGGCCGCCATACCAGATGGGCCCGAACGGGGGGCGCACGCGGTCGTCGCCCGACATGACCGTTTGCCCGGAATCGGCGTACTGATGCGTCCACTGGCCGGCGCCGGGCAGCGCTCCTTCTCGTGTGAGGATAACGGCGTCGCGGTCGATCCGAACGCTGCCGTTCTCGGGCTCGAACTCGGCCAGAGCGGCGCGGGTCGCCGATTGGTCCGGGTCGAAGCCCAACACCGCCTTGCCGCCGTGCGGTCGCAGGAGTCCATAAACGAGCTCCAGCGCCTCGGTCTGTGCCGGCAGTTTGACAGCGGCCGGGTCCGTCGCCACGATGAGCGATGAGATGTACGGCGGATAGTGAATATCGCCGAGTTTGCCGGGGATAATTGCGACGCGCTCGCCGTACAGCCCGGCCCGGTCAAGCCGTCTCCGTACGGTATCGATCCGGTCGGTGTCGGCTTCGATGACGACCATATGCAGTTCGGAGCGAGCGGCTATCTGCTCCAACAGTTCGCCGTCTGCGGCGCCCAGTACGAGGGCATAGCCCGCCGTAACGCCCGTTTCGTCCAGGATGGCCGCGGCTTTTTGACCCGCCGCCGTTTCTTCCGGTTCCGGTCTGTCCGGCTCATAGAGGTGCTCGGCTGGCGGATCGGCTTCTTCCGCGCCGAAGCAGTAAAGTCGTCCCTCCACAGTTGAAACAAGCAGACGTTCTCCGGCGACCAACTGTGCGAATATTCTGCCTTCCACGCGATTCTGGACATCTCGAACACGGGCATTGAGCGCCTGAATCGCATCGTGCTCGATATCCACGTAGTTCTGCCCGGACCGTTCGCCCCGTATGCAAAACTTTCTCCGGCCCGCGTAATAGAAGTCATCATCAATCGGCAGGAGCCATCCCCAGCCCGAGGAGCGACGATGGGACCCGTCCTCGCGGTCGAATACGACCGGCCACGCCCGCCCGCCGGCCGCGACCAGATGCTGTTCGCCCACGGAGAGGTAGCCCTGTGGCGAGATTCCGGCAAAGGCGAATGCACCGCTGTGCGGTTGGCCCTGGAACTCCGTCGAATGCCCGGTGTTGGCCCATCGGACATCGCCGGTTTCCGCATCGAGGGCATAGACGAACGTCCCGACAAACGGCCAGACGCCAGCCGCGAAGTAGATCGTCCCGTCCTTTATCGCCGGGCCACCTCGTGCCGGCCACATGCTGATGACGCGCTCGTTGCCCAGGACCCGATGGTCGGTCGGTGCTGCGTTGAAGGCCCAGCGTTTGGCTCCGGTCTCGGCGTCCAGACAATAGAGCCGGCCGTCGTCGGAGACAAAATACACCTTCCCGTCCCATGCAGCCGGCGCCACTCGTGCCGGCCCATCGGCGTAGAACCGCCACAGCTCCTCCCCAGTCTCCAGGGAATAGGCGGTCAGGCAGTCGGTGTTCATCGATGCGACAAACACCCGTCCGTCCATGGCAATCGGCGAATAGGAGAGGTCGAACTCGAGCTTGCTGCCTTCGTCCGTTTGCGGCGGCCAGGCCCGTCGGGGCGGGGGCAGCTCGCGCACCCACTGAAGGTGCAGGTCTTCCGGCAGATCAAGAGCGGCCGGCGACGCCCCGCGTCTTGATGCGTCGTACCCCAACATCGGCCAATCGCTCGCGGCGGCCCGCGCCAGGAAGGTGCACAGGGCGAGAGAGAACGCGACGATTAGTACGCCCCGGTTGAATACCGTTTTTCGGGTCGCCTTTCCTGAATGCGAGCCGGCGTGCGGCTGGTGTTCCAGTTCGGACTGACCAGTGTAGTCGGCGGGTCTATTCCTGGTGGTCAACTGACACATCGGGCACCTCCTTCAAGTGAACGGTTTCATTGGTGTGGTAGTCGAGTTTCACGCTGACGATGCGGGCGTTGCCGGCATCCGCGATGAACAGTCGGTGGTCGGTGTGGGTGGCGAGATAGGCGCCGTGGAACAGGGCGACCTCGTCGCCGCCGATGGACCGCGGGTTCGGCGGGCCGCCGTCCTTGACCAGAGGCATCCCGTCATCGACGTTCCCGTACTGGCCGACGCGGAGGATCAGGTTGCCTTGACTGTCGACCACGCCCACGGTATAGCGGGCGACCTCAGGGGTAAAGCTGCGGTCGAAATAGTCGAGCGCGAACCGGGAGTTATGACAGGAGCAGGTCGCGGGGGCGGGCGAGTTATAAGCGCTCCATCCGGCGCCGCCGTAGAACCAATGTGCGCCTTCGACCCAGGTCCGGCCCCGGAGAAGGTCGGGCGATCGGGCCGGGGGTGATTCCATCGTCACCGGTGACCCAAACGCAGACAGGAAACGGTTCTGCCCCGGCGTCAACCGCATCAGCGTGCCCGAAAGCGGATTCCAACTGGCTTCGCCGTCGTAGGCCCGCGTCCGCTGGGCCAGCAGATAAACCTGGCGGTCGGCGTCCAGCGCCACGCCGTGCTGCATGACTCCCAAACCTGGCACGGCGTCGGCGTGGACCATCTGGCCATGCCGATCGAGAATATGGACCATCATCCCGCCGAATCGTCCGCCCGGATCGTAGCGTCGGCCGGGATACATTCGTGGCTCGAAGTGTTCGCCCTCGTGGACCCGACCGTCTTCCGCACGGGAGAGCGGATCGACCTCGTACAGAGCTCCAATGACGATATCGCCGCGGGCGTTCACGTGCATACCGCCCTGGTGCCATCCCCGGTTGCCGGGGAAGGTCGCCCCGCTGATCACCTCAGTTGATCGGTCGCCCCCGCCGTCCGAGTAGCCCTCTCTCTCGCGCTCTTCTCCGTAATCGAAGGGGACTTCCCGCCACGTGTCCGGCTGATAGCGAGTGATCAGGTCGCGTGTCCGGAGATAGATGTGCCCATCCCGGTCGAACGCCATTTCCTCGCTGTTCAGGGGGAGGTCAATTGTGCGGAGCCCACCGGTCCGCGGGTCGATGCGGACGACCTGCTGAAAGGACTTGCCCTCGATGCTGGTCCCTTCGCCGACGTACAGCATCCCGTTCGTCGGGTTGACGTACAGGCGTGGCCGCTGGTGTGGCGGGTACCAGGTTCGGATGACTGCCCGCTCGGCCTCTTGGTAGAAGTTCCGCACAATTTCCAGGGAATCTTCCGCCTCACGCAGGACCAAGATATTTGTTCTGGTGGACCTGGAAGCCAGCGGGCGTTGGCCCCTCGGCATGGACCCTTCGCCCGGGCTCACCCAAATTGTCGTCGGCTCGGCCCACGAGTCGATGTCGGCGTAATTTCGCGCATGTCCGCGTCTACCCCTGCTCGGTATGATCGGCAGACTCCAGGCGGCGAGGGGATCGGAACCCTGTTCGATCGGTGCAAACTTGTGGAGCCGCGTGTGCGTGGGCGGGACATCGCCATATGGCGGGAGGTTTTCTGGGTTTCTTCCGCCGCCGGTGGTATAGTTAATTGCCCGGCCGTGCCTGGGCATGGGCCAGCAGAAGACGTAGATTTCGCCGGTACGCTGGTGAACCGACACCTGGGCGGGATATTTCACGTCAATACTCTGCTGCCACTCGCCGTCGGCCGTGAACACCTGCACCCGGTGGTTGCCGTGGTCGGCCACGTAAATTCTGCCCTCCGGGTCGGTGGCGACATCGGATGGTTTCTTGAACTGCCCCCGCTCGTCGCCGGCCTCTTCCGAACCGAGGAAGGTCTCGGGTTTGCCGCCGTCGGCGAAGTTCACCCGCTGCACGTCGTGGCCGTCCCAGTGGGCACTGGTCTGGAAGCCGCCGACCATAACTTCGACACGGCGGGTGAGGTAGAGCCACCGGGCGTCGGGGCTCAATGCGGCACGTTGGGGGACAAACGTGTTGGTATGGGTTACGCCGTGGCGACGGCCGACCTGGTATTCGCGGTCCCGCCGGTTGGCCACATCCGAGCCGTACAGCGGCAGGCCGCCGCTGGTCCCGTCCGCGGCCAGACGGTTGAATCGCATCCCGCTCAGTGCCAGATGTGAGCCCGCCACAGCGAGAGACCGGCCGGACCAGGCGATCTTGCCGTATTTCGTATCACCCCGTCCCAGATAGCGCCCTTCCTCCCGCGAGTAATCGTTGGGGAAATTCCCGCTCTTCAACATAGTGGTCTGATGAGAGTTCGGCTTGACGGGGATAGTCGGGCCGTCGGGCAGTGTCTGCCACATCAGGTCCGGTATCTCCTCGATCTTGTCGGCCGGAAACGGGTACACCGTCCGCTGGTAGCTGCCGTCGCGGCCAAACGACCGGATATGATCGACACCGCGCCCGGTGTCGAGGACGTACACCCCGTCTGGGCCGGCGGCCAGGGCCTGGACATTGCCCGCCCGTCTTTCCGGCGACCAGAACAGGGTCCGCTCGAATCGTGGTTTGAGGCCGAGCGACACGCGGACGGTCACCGCGTCCTTGTCATCGATATAGACCCCGGCGTCGTCCTTGCCGTCCCAGACCACCCGCTGATCCTTTGTGTTCCACTGGAACGGCTCGGGGGCGTTCGGGCCGAGCACCCCGCTCGCCAGGTGGCGGATGATGGCCCCTTCCTCGTCCTCAATGGCGACCGTCACATCGCACCAGCCCGCCGTCTCGAAGGATATGGTCACACGGTCACCATCACGGGTAATTGCCGGCTTGCGCGCGAACTCGTAGTTCTCCTCTCGCCTCGGTCTCTGTTCGTCGAACGGGTCCCGTTTCACGATCCGGACCCGGTCGCCGCGCATCTCACCGAGTTCCAGGCCGCGGGGATACAGGACCCGCATCGCGACCCGACCTGCCTCCTGGTCCTCGGCCTGGTAGGTGACCGGATGCAGGCCCCTCACCAGGTCGGCGTCATACTCGAACCGAACGTCGGCCCGTTCGCCCAGTGTCGCCAGCGCACTTTCAATCGATACCCCATCGAAATTGACCTCGACCGGCCGGTGCAGCGGCGTCTCCGCCCGGACCGGGCGGGAGATGAATGCCAGGGTAAGACATACCGCAAGACACATCGCCGGCGATCTCGCCATTTTGGTCATTTCGCATGCTCCTGTTTGTGCATCAGTTGGCCGGGTCTCCCGCATCTGGAATATCTTTCAACGAGACGAGTTCGTCCGTGTGGTATCCGAGCTTGACGCTGACGATCCGGGCGTTGCCCGGGTCGGCGATGAACAGGCGGTGGTCGGTGTGGGTCGCAACGTAGGGTGCAAACTTCAGGGCCGTTTCGTCACCGCCGATCGACCGCGGGTTCGGCGGGCCGCCACGTTCGACCAGCGGCTCGCCGTCGTCCACGTTCCCGTACTGGCCGACGCGGAGGATGAGGTTCCCATTGCTGTCGAGTACGCCCACGTTATAACGGTCGATCTCGGGGGTGAAGCTGCGGGCGAGGTAGTCGAATGCGAACCGGGCGTTGGGGCAAGCACAGCCGGTCCCGGGATTCTTCCCGCCCCAGCCGAGGCCAGTGTACAGCCAGTGTGCCCCTTCGGCCCAGGCCGATGTGGAATAGCCCCTCACATCATGGGGCCGGTCGGGCTTCTCGGCAAGCGGTACGGGCGCACCTCGGGGTGACAACAAGCGGCTTTCGCCTGGTGTGAATTTCATCAATGTCCCGGCGTGGTCGTTGAAGTGGAGCTCGCCGTCGATCACGGCGGGGGCGGCGTGCAGAAGATAGATGTCGCCCCGCGCATCGATGGCCGTCCCGTTGATTGTCGCCGGCAGCCCGGGGATGGCGTCGTCGTGAACCATCTGGCCGTGGCGGTCGATCACGTGCACCAGAGTGCCGCCGAACCGTCCGCCGAAATTGTAAAAACGGCCGGGATACATCCTCGGCTGATAGGCCTCTCCACTGTGAACTCTCTCGTCGTGGCGGGCGCGCTGTTCGACACTGTACAGGGCGGACACCACGATATTCCCATTCGCCGAGACGTGCATCCCGCCGTGATGCCAGCCCCGGTTTCCGGGAAAGATAGCTCCGCTGAGCACCTGTGTGCTGCGGGTCGCGCTGCCCGTCCCATAGCCGGTCTGCTCGTGTTCTTCACCGTAATCGAACGGGACCTCGCGCCAGGTGGCTGGGTCGTACCGCACAAGCATTCCTGACGTGCGCAGGTAGGCGTGGCCATCGAGGTCGAACGCCATGTCCTCGGTACTCATCGGGAGGTCCACCAGACGAGTCCGTCCGGTACGAGGGTCGATACGCACGAGCTGCTTGAAGGCCTTTCCTTCGTAACTGTCCCCCTCGCCGAGGTAAAGTATTCCGGTGGAGTGGTCCACATATAGCCGTTGGCGGTTGTACGGCGCGGGGCGTATGCGGGAGATCGCTCGCGATGCATCGTCCAGAAACTCACGTTTGACCTGCCACTCGCCATCCTCCAATTCGAGCAGCATCACGCCGAACCCGTCGGCGAACCTCTCCCTCTGAACTCGCCATGGGGCCACGATCCAGACCCGCAGCGGGTCGGACCACGTATCGACAGTGGCCGAATATACGAGGTTGGCCGCCGTCCCGAACATCTTGGTCGGGCGGGCAAGGTCCCACGAGTCCTGCTCCTCCGCTCCATCATCGAGCGGCGAGAATCGGCTCAACTGGAAGAATCGAGTGGGGGAGAAGGTGCCGTGTTCGACGGAAAGGTTCTCTCTTGTGGAGCCGAATGAACAGGACATTCCCCAGGAGAAGACGAAGATCTCGCCCGTCTTGTGGTGGATGTCGATCTCGGCGGGGCGGCGCACTGAGATGTTTCGGAGGTGCTGCCCATCGGCGTCGAAGACCTGGATCTGGTCGTTCAGGTGATCAGCGACGTATACACGGCCTTCCGGGTCGCAGGCGACATCGGCGGGCAGGTTGAACTGGCCGTCGGCATCGCCCGTGTCGGGAGCCCCCAAGAACCGTTCTGGCTCGTCGTCGCCGTCGTAGGACATGCGTTTCACCACATGCTTCCAGAGCACCGCTCCCGCGTGGCCGGGGAACGTCTCGTTGTAGCGGGCGAGATAGAGCCATCGACCGTCGGGGCTGATGGCGGCTCGCCTGGGGCGGAGTTCGGACAGATCATCTTCGCTGCGGTACCCCCTGCGCGGTCGCCACAACGGCTCCTCGCTGCGGAGTGTCACCGACGGGCCGTGAAGGTTCATCCCACCGCTGGTCCCGTCGGTGGCGAACCGGCTCAAGCGATAGCCGATCAGGGCGATCCGATCTCCGGCGACCGCGAAGGCGTCGCCCGCTGCACCCGTAATCCCCCCGAATGCAACGCCTTTGGTCTGGATGCCCCGGTATTGCCCGTCGCGGTAGGTCGGGTGCAGGCAGTTGCTGCCGCTCATCAGGAACGTCGTTTGGAGCCAGTTGGGTTTGATCGGAAGCTCAACGCCGTCGGGGAACCGGTGGTAGATCAACCCCTCGACTTCCTCGATCTTATCAGCAGGGAAGGGATAGATGGTGCGGACGTAGTCGCCATCCCGGTCGAACAGGCGAACGTGGTCCACGCCCTGTCCGCTGTCGAACACAAACACTCCTTCCTCTGCGGGGGCAAAGGATATCTGCTGGCCGGAGAAACCGCTGGGGTTTCGCTGCGAACTGTGTTTGCCCGGATGCCAGAACAGTGTGCGTTCGAACCGCGGCTTGAGGCCAAGCGAAACGCGGACGGCGACCACGTCCTTGTCGTCGACGTACTCGCCCTGATCGTTCTTCCCGTCCCAGATGACGGTCTGCGCCTTCGAGTTCCACACGAACGGTTCGGGGGCGTTCGGGCCAAGCACTCCGCTCGCCAGATGACGGATGATGGTTCCCCGGTTGTCCTCGATGGCGATGGTCACATCGCACCAGCCCGCCGTCTCGAAGGCGATGGTCACGTCGTCGCCCTCTCGCGTCAGCGTCGGCTTGCGGACGAATTCATAGACTTCCTCACGCTTGGGCTTGAACTCGTCATATGGGTCGCGTTTCACGATCCGGACCCGGTCGCCGCGCATCTCACCGAGCTCCAGGCCGCGGGGATACAGGATCCTCATCGCGACCCGGCCCGCCTCCTGGTCCTCGGCCTGGTAGGTGACCGGATGCAGCCCTTTCACCAGGTCGGCGTCATACTCGAACCGAACGCCGGCCCGTTCGCCCAGTGTTGCCAGCGCGCTCTCGACCGATACCCCATCGAAATTGACCTCGACCGGCCGGTGCAGCGGCGTCTCCGCCCGGGCCGGGATGGCCGTGAACGTCAGGGCCACGAGTGCCGCAAGATATATCGCCGACAGTTTCGCCATTCTGGCCATTTCGCGTGCTCCGGTTTGTGCGTCAGTTGGCCGGCTGCTTCTGTGTCTGGAACCCCTTCTCCGGGCAGCCCGACGAAGCCGTAATCGAGCCGGTCCGGCATCGAGCAGCTTTTCCCTTCGCCTCAGGTTATCATTCGTCTTCTTTTTCCGCCTCCCGAACCAGTTCGACGCCGCTCAGGACGGGGGGATGCTCGGAGTCGTCAGTTGGGCTCAACCGAATACGCAATGTGCGGCCGACCGGCACATCGCGAAACGACACGGTCACGGCCCGATCCGGCCCGCCGGCCGCCGCCACGACGTCGAACGCCTTGCGCGGCTCGGCGCCCTCGATGGCGATGTCGAACACCCGTTCTCCGGGCGACAGCCGGTCCGGCTCGGAAAAATGAAGCGTCACCCTATAGGGCCGGTCGTCGCCATAGGTCTCCAACTCGAAACTCCGCACGTTGCGCGCGCCGGAAGCGGCCACCCAGTTCAAGCCGTTCTCGCCATCCACCAGCAGGGCGTGTTTTCGGAAGTAGTTGTCCGCATCCAGTTCCAGGGGCATGCGCGTATTGTACGCGGTATGCGGGAACGGCATCCAGAGCGTCTTATTTTCATCCAGGCGATCGCCCGGGGCGCCGAGATTGACGCCCATCCGGATCACCTCCCTCGTCCCTGGCGAGAACCGTACCGATTGATCATAAGTCCACTGCTCGAGTTCGGGCATGTGAACCAGGCCCAGAGAGGTTTGGTTCTGGTAGGCGCAAGTGCAGGTGCGCGTATAGTCGGGCGCATTGAGGATGCCGTCGGCGGGAATGAGGTTTTGCGTACATCCGCTCCGGATTCCGCCCACGTTGCCCGTGCCGCTATAGCGTTCCAGATCGTAGAATCCGGCGGCGCCGGACCGGAAGGTCAGCAAATGCATGCCGGCGATGGCATGGCCGCAGCCGTACCTTCGGCTGTACGAGAGTTCGGTTTCGCCTCCGAACACCGGGCGGTTTCGGTCTCGGCGCTCTCCGGTCAACAGTGAATAGGCGCGTCCGCCCACGAACAGGTCCTCTCCGCGCAGAATATACGGCCCCACCAGCGGGTTCCTCCCGCGGAGCCCTTTGAGTTCCCATATCGTTTCGCCGGTCCGCCCGCGCCGGGTCCGCAACTGGTTTCCGGGCTCATTGGGCGGCCCACCCCGCGCCCCGCGGCCGGCTCCGCCCTCGATCAGAACATCGTGTTCGGTACAGTAGCTTAGAAACGTTCCGAAGAGTCCTTCGTCCTCGATCGACCAGAGCTCGTTGCCCGTGCGCAGGTCGAGCGCGAGCAGACGCGGTTTTTCTTCCACTTCCATGCCGCGCACTCGCGCTGCTTCCACCGCCACCTCGGAAATGAAATCGTTGACGAACAGGATGCCGTTGCCGGACACAATCGCGTTGTGGCGAAAGCCCATGTCGGCGTTCCGCGTCCAGAGCTGCTCGCCGGTAAACCGGTCCAGCGCCGTCAGGCCTCGGCTGGATGTATCGTTGAACGAGCGGCCGGGCCGGCCGTCGAACACGTCCGGAAATAGCGAAGCCACGACGACATCGCCACTCACACTGATGTGGCCGCCGCGGTCCCGTGCCGCGTCTTCCTGCTCGTCCTCGTCATACAACGGCCATTCGCCCAGCGACTCCCCGGTGTCCGGGTCCAGCCGAAGCACGTGACCGGCATGCAGAACGTAGATGCTGTCGGGCAGCGAGACGAAGGGACTTCCCCGAAACTTTGCGCCCGCCGCATGAGGTACGGTTGGAGAGCGGCGTCCCGGCTCCCAGCGGCGAACGCGATCCTCCGGCTTGACCCGATCGCCCCTGACCGTAAATGAATGCCCGATACCCGGCAGCACGCGCACCCACAGCTCTCGCCCCGTAAACACGCAGCGTGCGCTGACGGTCTCCGGCCCCAGCAGGACCACCCGTCCGCCCGCCACCTGCGGGCGCGGCCCCCGGCCGTGACGGGGCAGCACGTTGTAATGATCCGGCCCGCCAAACCATACCGGCCCCAACGGCGCGCGCACCCGCTGGTCGCCCGACTGGTTCGACTGGCCCGCATCGGCATACTGATGGGTCCATTGCCCGGAACCCGGCAGCGGTCCCTCACGTCGCAGTGTAACGGTCCCATCGTCATTTTCCGCCCGCCCATTTTCAGGTTCGAACTCCGCCAATGCTTCGGCGAACGCTTCTTCCGTCCTCGCGCAGGTCGTCAACTCGGCATGCCCGTTGTAAGGGCGCAGCCGTTCGTAGACGAACTCCAGAAACGCGACATCCGGGGCCCGGCCCAGCTCCGTCGCGTCTTCCACGACGACCAGCGAGGAGATGTATGGCGGGTACGGCGTTTCCATCGGGTCACCCGGCAGCAGTGCAATCCGCGAGCCGTAGAGCCCGGCCTCGTCGAAACGCTGCCGCAACGCGGCGATCCTGTCGGTGTCGCGCTCAATGGCGACGATATGCAATTCGCTGCGAACCGCGACCTGTTCCATCAGATCGCCGTCCCCCGCACCCAGGAACAGGGCGTAGCCGCGACGATGTCCGCTGCGGTCCAAAAGAGATTCGGCGCGACGGCCGACCGCATCGTCCCGGGGTTCCGGAACCGCAGGGGCGTAGGCATGTTCGAACGGATCACGCGGCTCGGCTCCGAAACAGTAGATCGTGCCTTTTTCGGTGACGACGAAAAAGCGGTCCCGCGCAACCAGCGCCTCGAAGACCGGCCCGTCCAGATGGTCTTCCAACTCCTGCGCCCGCTCGAGCAGGGCAATCCGTCTGTCATCGGTTTCGTCGGGATCCCCTTCGTTATCGTCTGCATCGTCGGCAAGGTCCTCCGCGTCGGCTTCATCGTCGTTTTCCGGAGTCGGGTCCCAGACTGTGCCGCCGTCCGGCGCAGGCAACGGGTACAGCCGGCGATAGAACGCCTCGGTTTGAACGGAGCTTTTCGGGATCGAGCCCGTTTTCGCGCACGGCAGCGGGCGCGGATCCGAGTCATGATCGAAGTAGCTGTCGTCCTCGATGCGGACCCGGTAGCCGCCCCCGGCGGAAGTGTGCTGGCTCCGGGTCGCGTGCACGTGCAGGAGAATGCCGGCATGACGATCGAAAATGCCGGGGAAGGCGCGCCCCCCGGACACCACCAGAAAATCGTCCGAGGCGGCCAGATATCCCTGCGGGGCCAGGCCGGCAAAGGAGTAGGCACCGCTATGAGGTTGTTTTTGCCACTCGGTGGCGTGACCGGTGTTCGCCCACAATTGTTCGCCGGTTTCCGCATCGAGCGCGAAGACGAACGTGCCCAGGAACGGCCAGACTCCGGATGCGAAATAGACTGTGCCATCCTTGATTACCGGTGCGCCGCGGGCGGGCCAGAAGCTGACAACCCGCTCATTACCCAGCACTCGGTGGTCGGTCGGAGCGGCGTTGAAGGCCCAGCGTTTGGTGCCGGTCTCGGCGTCCAGGCAGTAGAGCCGACCGTCGTCGGAGACGAAATACACCTTCCCGTCCCAGGCAGCCGGTGCCAGGCGCACGGGCCCGTCCGCGTAATAGCGCCAGCGTTCCGCTCCCGTCTCCAGGTCGTAGGCGGTCAGTCGATCGGACGTCATCGAGTTTACGAACAGCGTATCGCCCAGAACGACCGGCGAATAGGACACGTCGAACTCCAGATTATCGCGATCGTCCATCTGCGGTGGCCAGGCCCGACGCGGCGGCGCCAGCTCCCGGGTCCATTGCAGATGCAGCGTCTCCGGCAGATGATCGACGGGCGCACGGAAGCTGCGCTGAGCGTCGTATCCCCACATCGGCCAGTCCGGTTCGGCCAACCGTACTTCGGCATACACGGGGCTCCGTTCCAACTCGTCGTTTACCCGTACTTTGTACTGACCTAAATCGTCCGCCCCCACATTTTCCAGTTCCAGCGACGATGCCGTGGCCCCTTCGATCGGTTCGCCGTCAAGATACCATTGCCAGGTCACTTCGCCACGGGCCGCGAACAGTTCCACCGGCCCCAGCGTGACGCTTTCGCCGAGACTCGCGGACTGCACCGCTGCCAGCTCTGTCTCCCAGACCGGCCAGTCCTCGATGCGAACGCGGGCCGATTCCAGCGGCGTCATCGGCCGTTCGTCGTCCAGGACCACGTGGTAGACGCCCACGTGATCGGCCGTCATGTCCGGGATGGTCAGCTCGGCTTCGGTCGCGCCGGGAATCGGTTCGTCGTTGAAATACCATTGCCAGGTCGCGTCGCCGACGGGATCGCGCAGAACGACAGGGCCGAGCGTAAGCGGCTCGCCCGGTGTCGCGGCCATCGTCTCCTCCAGATTCCGCTTAATCGGCCATTCCGCTCCGTCCATGTAGACCGACCCGACCTTGTCGAGGTCCAGCATCAGAATCGACACGTCGCCGCCCGCGCTCAGGCGCATTTTGCCGTACGTGCCCCCGTCGGTTTCCCTTAAATCGATTTCTTCTTCTACAACGATGTCGCCCGCGATGTTGTTTTCGATTTTCACAAGAGTCGCGGTTCTGCCCGCGTTGCTTCTGCCGTCGATGCTTCCGGCAATGGAGACGTCATTATAGTTCTCGATCTCAATTTCTGTTATTCTTGAACTTCGCTGGTCCTCGCTCGTAATCAGATCGCCCTCGACCACAGCGTCCCCCGAGGCATCACCACCGTTCAGACGGATATGGCCCGAATGCAAACGGCGACCCGTACTGGCTCGGCAGCGCGTGTTGACGGAGTTCACGCGAAAATCGCCTGTGTGCTTGACGGTCACGTTGCCGCTGCGGCACAAGCGTCCCGATTGCGTCTGAATATCCCCCGCTTCGCCGGCGTCATCGACGATCAGAACATCGTCGGTACTGTGGATGGTAACGTGGCCGCCGACCGTGTCGTGATTGCCATCTTCCGAATCATGGTGGGCATATAGAAATGAAACTCGGATGGGGCCGGCCGGTTTATCCGCCGTGCCTATGGTTATGTCCCCGGCTCGTCTGCCGGTGCTCGAATAACCGCCAGGCCGTGTGACGCGGGTGTCAATGCCGCCCATGGTGATATCGCCGACATTGACGATGGTCAGGTTATCCGCGTTCGCGTGCTCCTCGCCACGCCAGGTCCGGAACGAGGTCGCGCCCGTCCCCGAAATGGCGGCCCCGGAAAGATTGAAAACGAAATATCCCTGCTCTGCCTCCCCGTCTCTGGCGCAATACAGCTTGTGGTCCCGCATGTCGAACGTCGTGACGGCCGGGTCCAGCGTGGAGAGATCGAACACCCAGGGATCGTCTTCGGTCCCCTCGCCCGAACGGGTCACGCTGAACGCCTCGCCCTCTTCGTTCTCTAGCGAGAGGGAAACCGGCTCCTCCGCGTCTATTTCCACATCGTCTGAAAGATAGTATGTCTCAGGCGTCGCCGCCGAAACAATGAGCCCCAAAAACAAACACGTGGCAACCAACCGTTTGACCATCATATTCATAGCCGTTTCCTCTCCGTCATCGGGCTTGGGTTCTGGATGTCACCGTTACCTTCATGCCTCGAGCAGGGACTTTTTCCAGGTTGCATCCGTTATCCCATTCTTTACTTCTCCCCTTCGTCCGGTACATTTTTGAGCGAGACGGTTTCGTCGGTGTGGTAGCCGAGCTTGACGCTGGCGATGCGGGCGTTCCCCGAGTCAGCGATGAACAGCCGTCGGTCGGTGTGGGTGGCGACATACCGAGCGTCGAATATAGCCACCTCGTCGCCGCCGATGGAGCGCGGATTCGGCGGGCCGCCGTCCTTGACCAGAGGCATCCCGTCATCGACGTTCCCGTACTGCCCGACGCGCAGGATCAGGTTGCCGCTACTGTCGACCACCCCTACATTATAGCGATCATGTTCGGGGGTGAAACTCCGAGCGAAATAATCAAGCACAAAACGGGCGTTCGGACAGGCGCAGCCGGTTGGCGGGTTCGTGCCGCCCCAGCCGACCCCGCCATAAAACCAGTGTGCGCCCTCCGCCCATGCCCGGCTGCCGTAGGAAGACAAATCCATAGACCGCCCGGGCCTCTCGGCGAGCGGTACGGGCGCACCCCGTGCCGACAGCAAGCGGCCCTGGCTTGGGGAGAATTTCATCAGGGTACCGGCCATGACGTTGAAATGACGCGCACCATCGATCATGCGCGGGGCGGAGTGCAGAAGATAGATGTCGCCCCGCTCATCGATGGCCGTGCCGTTGATTGTCGCTATGAGTCCGGGTATGGCGTCGTCGTGTACCATCTGTCCGTGACGGTCGATCACGTGTACCAGCGTGCCGCCAAACCGCCCGCCAAAATTGTAGAAGCGGCCGGGAAATATCCTCGGCTGATAGGCCTCGCCATCGTGAACCGTCTCGTCGTGGCGGGTGCGCTGGTCGACGCTGTACAGGGCGGAGACCACGATGTTCCCTTTCGGGGAGACGTGCATCCCGCCGTGGTGCCAGCCCCGGTTGCCGGGGAAGACAGCTCCGCTCTGCACGTGTGCGCTGCGGGTCCCGCTGCCCCCACCGTAGCCGATCGACTCGCGTTCTTCGCCGTAGTCGAACGGGACTTCGCGCCAGTCGGCGGCCCGGAACCGGACGATCATCCCCCGTGACCGGAGGTAGGCGTGGCCATCGAGGTCGAACGCCATGTCTTCGGTGCTCATCGGGAGGTCCACCGGGCGGAGCCGTCCGGTGCGAGGGTCGATACGCACGACCTCTTTGAAGGCCTTGCCTTCGTAACTGTCCCCCTCACCGAGGTAAAGCATCCCGTCCGAGGGGTTGACGTATAGCCGCTGGCGGTTGAACGCTGCGGGATATGCCCGGGAAATCGCCCTCGATGCCTCTTTGAGCATATCTCGTTCACGAATCCATTCGCCGTCTTCGAGCTTCAGAACTCGCGGTCCCCATCCACCGGTGCCTCCTCCAATCCGATTGTATCTTCTGTCATCCCGCGCCGGTGTTTGTATCCACAGCCGCAATGGATCGGATCGCGTATCCACCGCCGCCATAACGTTGACGTTGCCCCTGCTGGTGAGCCGCACCCCTGCAACCTCTTGCAGATCCCAGGACGTTTCTTCCTCGATTTCATCAAAAGGCGAAAATTTTGTCAGCCGGAAATAGGTGCTGCCTTCGCCCCAATCGAAGGGTCGGCCATCGTCAATGGACGAGAAAGCCGGTCGATAGTGATATCTCCCCGGCTTGGGCAAAGCCCAGGACATCACATAGATTTCGCCGGTCTCCGGGTCCACATCCACGAGGGCCGGACGTCTGA
>PUPC01000278.1 GCA_003553185.1 Planctomycetota bacterium
ATGCGGCGGCCGGGCGGCCGACGCCCGGCGGCGGGAGCGTCTCCGCCCTCGCCGGGGCACTGGGCGCCGCCATGGCCTGCATGGCCGCCAACTTCACCGTTGACAAGAAGAAGTACAAGGAGGTGTGGCCCCAGGTCCGGGAGCTGCTGGACCAATGTGAGGCCGCCCGGACGGAGCTGCTCGATCTGGTGGACGAGGATGTCGCCGCCTACTCGCAAGTTTCGAAGGCGCTGGCGATGCCCACGAAGACGGACAGCGACCGCAAGGCCCGTCGAGCGGCACTCGAGGACGCGGTGAAGACCGCCATGCAGCCGCCGCTGCGGTCGTTCCGGGCCTGCTGCCGGGTGATCGGGACGCTCCGCGAGCTCGGCCGGCACGCCAATCCGAACCTCATCAGCGACGTCGGGGTGGCCGCCGCCCTATCGCTCGGGGGACTCGAGGGCTCCCAGATCAACGTCGAGGTCAACCTGGCATTTATGAAGGACGAAGACCTGGTCAGGCAAACTCGACTTGAGCTGGAGCGGGACGGCGAGCCGGCCCGTGCCGCAGCCCGGAAAGTGCTTGACAAGATATACGGGCGAATCAGAAAATGATGGGCCGGGGCGCCGGCATCGGCTCGCGCCCTCGTCTCTCAGCCACTCAGCCGAGAAAGAACCTTGGACTGGAACATCGCCGAATCACAACGCTGCTGCACGAAGTGCGATTGCGAGTTCGACGACGGAGACGCCTATTTCTCCGCCCTGTACGAGACCAGCGAGGCCTTCCTGCGCAAGGACTTCTGCCCCCGCTGCTGGGACGAATCCGATGAAGATGAGCATGGCCGCCCGTTCTCGTTCTGGCAGACCGAGGTCCCCCGGGAAGAGGAGCCGAAGAAGGTCTTCGTGGATACCAACGTCATCTTCGACTTCTTCCGCCAACTGGCCGAAGAGGAGCACATATCCGTCAAGCGCAACTTTCGCTACATCCTCGGGCTGATGCTGATGCGCAAGAAGAAGCTGAAGCTGAAGGACGTCGTCCGCGAGGACGGCAAGGAGTACCTCGTCCTGCGCCGGTCGAGAACCCAGGAGCTGCACCGGGTATTGGACCCCAAGCTCTCGGAGGAAGAACTCGACCAGGTCAAGGCCGAACTGACCCAGATACTGGAGACCGAACTCGTGTAAGCCGGTCAACCGACCCGCGTCTGTACACACCACAGGAGGCCCCATGAAGATCGAAGAAGTCGCCTACGCCGTCGCCGGGAAAACGCTTGCTCTGCTGGAAGAAAAATACCACTATCGGATCCCCGTCGAGCACAAACGCGACGTGCAGCAGGCCGTGCAGGAGCAGTTGAACACGATCCTGTCGGCCCCGCCGCAAGAGCCCGAGCCGGACACCGAGGCGGAAGAGAGCGAATAAGCCCCGGGGCGCGGTCACTCGATCGCCGATAATGCCAGCAGGATGGGGGTCACCCCGCTCTGCGTGCTCGAGAACGTCACCGCCTCAATGGTGGCGTCGGGCCGGTTGTTCTGCCATTCCACCGCATAGGTCGCTGCCGGAAGGCCGGCCAGGGTCCGCCCTTTCCACGCCACTACTGCGTTCTCGAGGTTGTGGCCCTGCTCGTTCCAGTCCAGCACCTCGACGCCGTACCGCACGGGCACCTGTGTTTCGAGGCCGCCCTGGTACCGGATGATGAACCGGGCGACCGGTGTGCCCGGTCGGGCGTGCCCCTCGCAGGCGAGCAGGAACGCGAGCATCTCGGCCCTGGCTCCGACCGCGACCGGCGGGGCGGTCCCGCCGGTTCGATCGGAGAGCATGCAGCACGTCCTCGTGATGTCCGCGATGTCCTTCCCCACGCGAAATGGGATGCCGCCGGCGATGATGACGCCGGGGGTGAACAACCGCAGGTCGTTGTCCGGCCCCCGGTCGGTCCACCCCGTCCCGTCGCCCGGGATGGGATCGACGAACCCCTCGTTGCACGCCGGCGAGATGTCGATCGGCCGCCATCGGGCCGATGGCACCACCGTCTGTTCCGGCTCCAGCAGCACGCCGAGGTTGGTCAGCAGCGTGGAGGCATAGCGTGCCGCCCTCGCCTCGGCGGCGAGGTCCAAGTCCCACCGGACGAGGTCCACGATCACCCGGCCCCGGCCCGCTTTCATCGTCATCAGGCCGTGTTTGCGCGGCGAGTCGACCGACGAGGCCACCCCCGTCGTACCCGCACGGCCCCGGGCCACCACCGTTGCCGCGTGGATCCGACGCGGCACCTTGCCCAGGTAGCGCGCCCCGTGGTCGACGAAGTATAGATCGGCCGACGACAGGCCGCGGGCCAGCCCGAATCCCGGGCGATTGAACACCAGCCGCTCCTCGAGTGACGGTTCCAGGGTCAGCTCGGCATCTGTGAGCTTTTCGAACGTTCGCTCCTGGCCCGGTGCCAGCCCGTGCGCGTACAGGCATCCGCCGTGCCGCAGCCACTTGCGAAGGAGGCCGAGCTGCTTCGAGGTGAACTCGCGGACCGACCGGGCCGTCGCCAGGACAACCTGGACCCCCGCCAGGTCGTCCGGGCCGAACCGGTCGGGCAGCGTCGGGCTTCGGACGCCCAGCTCGCGGAACAGCTCATCGTCCCGGGCGACCAGTGTCCGGACCGGCCGCCAGGACGGCACGGCATCGGCCAGGCGTGCGAGCAGCAGCCCGGCCACGGGCGACCGGGCCGCCTTGTGGACCAGCTCCAGCTGCGAGAAGAGATAGCTGCCCCGGCCGTGAAACACCTCGATGAGACCGGTCCAGCGCAGGCCGCCCGGTCCGCCCATGTCGGCCAGGCACCTGAAATTCCCCCGGCCCGGCTTCCGCAGGCACCGGGCGGCGATCCGGTGGTCGTTCTGCCACCACCGCATCTCGAAATTCGACAGGCCCCGCATCACGTGATGCTCGGCGTCGCGGACGAACCCGACTGAGGCCGCCCGCTCCCCGTCGAGGATCAGGGGGACGGGCGACAGGTCGTAGGGGAGGTCGCTCTGGGCAAGGACGAGAGCCAGGCCGCCGTCGGCGACGAACGAGCGGAGGGCATCGGGATCGACCGAGGACGGGCTGTCCAGTGCATCCTCGCCGAGGAGGAGCGTGTCGAAGTCGTCGTACAGGCCGGCGTGGGCGGCGGCGTATCGGACCCCGGCGGCCGACAGCGCCGAGGCAGTCGAGCCATCGGGGTCGATCAGGCCGATGCGGCGTCCGCCCGACGCCCGGACGTGCGGCCAGATGGCCAACTTGCGGTGGCTTTCGAACTCGCCCGCGACGGCCCCCCGAACCCGAACCTGGAAATCGGCGAGGGCGGACCGGGCCCCGTCCGCGTCCTGCACGGTCGCGATGTCGGGAAGATCAAACGACACGGTCCGCATCCGACGCGACCCGGCGGGCATCAGCACCTCCTCGCCCTGCCCGGTCCCCCTGCCCGACGCCATGTCGAACCGGCAGACGAACTCCACGTCCTGCTCGTGCCGGGTGTCGTTGTGAAGGATCAGCCGGGCGACAAAACGGGTGCCGCCATAGGCGTTGGCAAACAGCGTGGCGGGGATGGCCACCAGCTCGCCGCCTGGTTCGGCGGCGACTTCGGGCGCGGGCGGGCGGCCGATGGTATGGATGCCCGCCGGCTCAGCCATCCGCAGAGCGCCCATCTCGAGCATCGCCAGCGCCGCGACCTCCGGGCCGGCCGCCGCCCCCTGCACATAGGCGGCGTCCCCCAGGAAGAAGGCCAGGTCGTTCGGATTGCCGGGACGACGCGCGTGCTCCGTCAGGCACAGGGGGCGGTCGGACGACCGTGCGGGCAGCCAATGCCCGGCCAACTGGCGGGGCAAGGGGAGCTCCCGGCCTCGGACGTCGTTGGGGGCATATGGCTCGGCCGACCGCAAGGCGGCGCCGACCCGCAGGAAAAAGACGGACACCGGGCTGTCGGCATCGAGGTCGCCCGCGGCCACCGCCGCCCCATCGCCGCTGTGCTCGACCGGCCGGGTGGGGTCGGCCTTGGCAACGGTCCGGGCCAGCGACCGCAGCCCGCTGAACGCCGCCGGTCCATATCGCCGGATCATCCCCTGATCCACGCTCCACAGGACAACGGCCGGATGATGCGCGTTGGCCTCGACCCATTCCCGGGCCAGCCCCTGGGCATGCTCCCAGAACGCCGGCTCGGCCACCGGGTAATGCCCCTGGTCGTCCGGCAGTGGGAACTCGACGATGACGAGCAGCCCGGCCCGGTCGGCGGCATCGAGGAGCGCCCTTGCCGGTGGGACGCGGTGGAATCGGACGGCATTGAGCTTGCGTTCGTCCTTGAGCATCCCCAAGGTACGAAGGGCCTGGTCGGGCTCGACCGGGCATTCGGGCTCCCCCGGCTCCAATTCGCCGATCAGGCGACCGGAGATGGGGCTTACCGACTCGGATCGGAGCTGAATGGGGACGCGGTTGATGGTGAACTGCCGGCCCTCGATGCGGAACTCTCGGACCCCGAACGGCGTATCGAGGCGGTCGACAATGTCGCCCGGAGCACCGCCGACCTGCCGGTTATCCAGGGTGGACCACAGGGCCGAGCGCAGCACGTAGCGGTGGGGGGCGTCGGGCCACCACAGCTTGGGCGATTCCCAACGGGCCGACATCCGAAACTCTCTGGACTCGCCGGGCTCCAGAGCGGCTCGGACCGGGGCAAACCCGAGCTCCTGACGTGGCCCGCGGTAGACCTCGTTGGTCAGGGTGAAGCCGAGTGTGCGGGCGGACCCGTTCTTCACCGTGACCGTCAGGAGAACATCGGTATCCCCCATGCCCGGCCCCCGCTCGGGAAGCTGGGTCTGGATCTTGGCCGACGCGATGTGCAGCTCGGGCCGAATCCACAGCCAGACGTCGCCCCACACTCCGGGATGGTGCGAGAGCCCGGGGTACATGAGCTTTGGCCCGCCCGATCGGCCGGCGTCGGCCCGCGAGATGTCGGCCACCCCGACGAGCAGATCGGCCGGTTCGTCAGGGCTGATGAACCCGGCCAGATCGACATCGAAAGGGACCGCGTCGCCGCTGTGCTCATCACATTTCTCACCATCGGCGAACACAACGGCATGAAAGTTGACCGCCTCGAAGTGAAGAACCGGGCGATGGAGCGGCGGGACATGCGGGCAGACGACCGTTCGCCGAAACCAGGCCATTCGGTCCGGCACCAGGTCGATGGGAACACCGAAACGCTCGTCGTAGAATGCCGACCAAGGCATCGGCACCGGCACGTCGATCCAGGGGGCGCCCGCCGGCCGGTCCAGGCCGGTCGCCTCGGGCTGCATCTGCCACATGCCGTTCAGGGGAGTGATCGATCTCTGTTTCAACGGCAATCTCCGGGCGAGTCGCGCGATTATAGCCCTGTCGCCCGGCGGCAACAACAGGGCGAGTCAGGGGCTGCATCCAGAACTCGATTCGGCACTTTCGCCGTCGCCGCCCACGGGCACGCAGGGCACACCCGACCCGGTTTGTTTCATATTCGCCGGGCGTCCGGCCCGATATATCCTTCCTGCTCGAGCAGCAATATGATTTCCTGCACGCACTCTTCGGGCCGCATATCGCTGGTGTCGATGGCCAGTTCGGCGTCGGCGGGCTCCTCGTACGGGTCCGAAATCCCGGTGAACTCCTTGATCAGGCCGGCCCTTGCCTTGGCATACAGCCCCTTACGGTCGCGCCGTTCGCACACATCGAGCGGGGTCGAAACGTACACGAGTATGAACCCACCGCCAGTCTCGATCCGTTCGCGGACCTGCTTCCGGACCCGGTCGTACGGGGCAATGGGGGCGCAGATGGCGATGCCTCCGTTCTTGGTAATCTCCGAGGCGACGAACCCGATCCGCCGGATGTTGATGTCGCGGTGCTCCTTCGAGAATCCCAGTTCGGACGACAGGTGTGTGCGCACGATATCGCCGTCGAGCAGGGTCAGCGGCCGTCCGCCGATCTCCATCAGCTTGGCGAGCAGCACGTTGGCCAGCGTCGATTTGCCCGAGCTGGGCAGCCCGGTGAAAAACACGGTAAACCCCTGTCTGCTCCTCGGCGGATAGGTTCGCCGCAGCTCCCTGATGACCTCGGGGAACGAGAACCACTCGGGGATTTCTCGGCCCTCGTTCAGGCGAGCGCGGAGTTCTGTGCCCGACAGCGATTTCGCCTCGGCCCCCTCGGGCACTTCGTCGGCCGGGACATAGGCGTCCTCCTCGCCGAGGTACACCATCAGTCGGAAGGGGACCATCGTGATTCCGATCTCGTCCTGATGAGTTTCCAGCATCTGCTGGGCCTCGTAAGGGCCGTAGAAGGGTTCGCCGTTCGAGTCGGAGCCGGGGCCGGCGTGGTCCCGCCCGACGATCAGGTGAGTGCAGCCGTAGTTCTTCCGGATGATCGCGTGCCACAGTGCCTCGCGCGGCCCGCCCATCCGCATTGCCAAGGGCAGCAAGCTGAGCATCGCGGTGTTCCGGGGGTACCGGCCCAATATCTTCTGGTAGCATCGGACCCTGGTGAAATGGTCCATGTCGCCCGGTTTGGTCGTCCCCACGACCGGGTGGATGAGCAAGTTCGCCTTGTGTTCGCGGGCGGCTCGATAGGTCAGCTCGAAGTGTGCCCGGTGCATGGGGTTCCGTGTCTGGAACGCGATCACTTTTCGCCAGCCGAGTTCGGCGAACCGACGACGCAGCCGGGCCGGGGTCAGCCGGTTCTCCAAGAAGTCATATCGCCCGGGCAGTTGCAGCCCCTCGATGGTCCCTCCGACGTACACCGGATTCGTGTGGTTCTGCAGATAGTCAACGGCCGGATGAGCAGGGTCCGTCGTGCCGAAGACCTCGGCGGCCTCGCGGTCCAGGTCTGGCCGCCAGACCTCCCGGACGTGGAGCACGGCCAGCGCCATCCCTTCGGGCTCGCGGAGGAACAGTCGAGCGCCCTCCTCCAGTTCGGCGGCCAGTTCTTCGGTAACGTCGAGGGTGATCGGGATGGGCCACAGGGTGTCGTCGGCCAGCCGCATCTCCGAACACACCCGCTCGTAGTCGGCCCGGCACAGAAAGCCATCGAGCGGCGAAAAGCCGCCGTTCATCAGCAGCTCGAGGTCGCAGAGCTGCCGTGCGGTGAGTGGCCAGGACAAGCTGTCACGCGCCGCACGCTTCAACTCCTCGACCCGATCTCCGTGGGCCAGGAGGTTCAGCAGCTTTCCTCCGTGCGGCGAAATCAGATGCGCCATATGATTCCTGTCTGTTCGGCATCCTTTTCTATCGGGCGTCCGGCCTCATTATTTGTCCGCTTGACGATACACGATACACCTGCTTCGTGCAACCGGTCGGAACGGGCCAGACGACAGATCGGGCTTCCCGTTCCCGGCCACGTCAACGAGAGCGTTACGGTGGATATGCGGCGGACGAGGCGAACAATCTGGCTGTTGTTTTTCGGGAGGCGATGAGGTGCGGGCCGAAGATATGGCGGCGGGGTGTGGGCAGTTGCGAGGCAATTCGCACCTTACGGGCGGGCAGGTCGATGCCTGCTCAGCCGAGAAGGACGTTTGCAACCTGAGACACCAGGTCCTGCGGGTCGGCGAATCCGGGAACGATGTCGGCCAGTCTGAACGCCGTCTCGGGAAGGGCGTCTTGCTGTGAGTCCAGCTCATCGGTCGCCCCGGCCAGGATAAACATCTCCGGGGGGCTGTCGCTGTCCGACGCCGTCGGCCGGACGCCGAGCACCACCAGATCGGGCCGGAACCCGTTGAGCAGGCCGCGGGCATCGGCACCGTCTTCGGCCACGGTGACCTTGCAGCCGCTGGAAGTCATCAACGCCTCGGCGACCAGCCGAGCCGCTTCCCGGTCTCGGTCGACGATGAGTACCTGCTTCCTCCCCAGGTCACCGAGCTCGGTAGGGATGCTCTTTCCCTGTTCGACGAGGAACCGGGCGACATCGCGGGCGAGGATACGCAGGTGCCCAGTGGGGAGCTTCGCCGCGCGAAGCCGGCCTTCCTCGATCCATTTCCGAATGGTGGAACAGGGAACGCTCAGGTAACGAGCTGCCTCGGTAGGTTGCAGCCAACTTTTGTGCTTCACGCCCATAGGGGCCCCTCCTCCCAATAGCCAAGAGTAGTAAAGCGCAGAAAATGACGTTTGTCAACCAATTTCTTGCGAAAAAATCAGGACGACAGTGACCAAGGCCGCCCGGGAGCGAAGTGACCCGTGGCTATGTGGGGCAGAAACGAAAGGAGCGAGGGGGCGCGGGGCGGCTCGGGCTTGCGCAATGGGCTCGGCCGATGCCGCCCAGTTCCGGCCCGCATTCATCCGCCGCCGGTTGCACAACCAAAGTATGACGCTCTGGCAGAAGCCGAACAAACGGCACTTCATTCCGGAATTGCCCATATCCCGCAGGACATTTTCATTTTGCAGCGATAGGCCATTATCACGTTGCTTCAACAAAATCCCATTTGGGGCTTGCTACCGGGCTACTTTGGGGTGTATACTGGCATTTGGAACTTATTGGGCAGAAACAGGAGGTGAGCTATGATGAGGTCCGTATCGGGGAGATTGGCGTTGTTCGTTGCAGGGGTCCTGCTGGTCGTCGGCTGCCGGCCTGCTCCCCGTGAGCGACCCGTCTATACTCCGGAGGAGCCCGGCCCGTGGTCCGAGGTGATGCCGGAGCCGCCGAA
>PUPC01000136.1 GCA_003553185.1 Planctomycetota bacterium
CAGTCGGCCGCCCGTGACACGGCCGAGTGGCTGCTCGACCTGGTCGCACTTTTCTATCGCGACGTGGCCGTCAGGCAGCTCGGCGTCGAGGCCGAACTGCTGTCGAATACCGATGTCATGGAGCAGATCGACCGGGAAACCCAAATATCGGACACAGACATACGCACGATTCTTGATACAATAGAGACAGCAAAAGAGCGACTGCGATCGAACGTGACCCCCGATGTGGCGATCTTGGAATGTGTATCGCAGATCGCAGAGGCAAGAGCCCGGCCCGCCGCATCATCCACTGGCACCACGAGGAGCGCCAGATGAAATATACAGTCCGCATCCGTTATGGAGCGATGCATCGCGTTGGACTTTTTACGAGTGACATAAAGAATCTGCGAACCGGCAACCGCTGTATTATCCGCAGTCAGCGGGGGACAGAGCTGGGCGAGGTCGTCTCGGGCTTCGAAACCATCGAGGGCAATCCCGGCAAGATCGACGGGACGGTTCTTCGGCGGGCCACCCGCGAGGACTACGAGACGCTGCAGAAGATCGAAGACGAGCTGCAGCCGGAGGAATATCAGTTCTGTGCCGACCGGATCATCGAGCGCGACCTGCCGATGCGGCTCGTCGCCGCCGAGCATATCCTCGGCGGGGAGAAGATTATCTTCTACTTCCTGGCCGACGGGCGTGTCGACTTCCGCCAACTGGTCAAGGACCTGGCGGGCGAATATCGGACCCGCATCGAGCTGCGACAGATCGGGGTGCGCGACGAGGCGCGCCTGCTCGCCGAGTACGGCCGATGCGGCAGGGAACTATGCTGCCGGTCATTCATCAAGGACCTCGAACCGGTGACCATGCGGATGGCGAAGCTTCAAAAGACGACCCTCGATCCGACCAAGATATCCGGCTGCTGCGGCCGGTTGATGTGCTGCCTCCGGTTCGAGGACGACCTTTATAACGATCTCAAGAAGAACCTGCCCGGCAAGGGCGACCCGGTTTCGACGCCGCTTGGCTCGGGCGAGGTGGTCGATACCGACATCCTTTCTCAAACCGTTGACATCGAATTGCCCGGCCGACGCACGGCCACGGTGGACCTGGAAGATGTCGAAATGCTGTCACAGGAAGGCAAGCAGAAAAAAAACAGCGGCAAATCGTCAAAGAAAGGCGGCGGCAAGCCGCGAAAGAACCGAAAGAAGCGGAAGGACTAGTCTTGGCCCCAGATCCGTTCTACGTCACAACTCCCATCTACTATGTGAACGATATACCGCATATCGGCCACTCCTATACCACCATCGCAGCCGACGTGCTGGCCCGATACCACCGCCTCGCTGGACGGACCGTCCATTTTCTGACGGGGACCGATGAGCACGGCACGAAGATCGAGCGGGCCGCTGCGGCCAACAACGAAACGCCGATCGAGCTCGCCGATCGCGTTGTCAAGCGGTCCCGGTCACTCTGGGAGCACCTCGAGATCACGCACGACGACTTCATCCGCACCACCCAGCCCCGGCACGAGAGGGTCGTCCAGGATGTCTTCAACCGGCTCCACGAGAGCGGCGACCTGTACCTCGACCAGTACGAGGGCTGGTACTGCGCCTCCTGCGAGAATTTTTTGGCCGACGACGAACTGGCCGAGGGCAACTGCCCCGACTGCGGGAAGAAGGCGGAATGGGCGGCGGAAGAGACCTACTACTTCCGGATGTCGGCCTACGAGGACCGCCTGCTCGAGCATCTCCGCGAGCACCCCGAGTTCGTTCGTCCCGAAGCCCGACTGAACGAGATACGGAGCCGGGTCGAGGCGGGCCTGCGCGATGTCAGCGTGACCCGCACCTCGATCACGTGGGGCGTGCCGCTCCCGTTCGACGAAAAACACGTGATTTACGTGTGGATCGACGCCCTGCTCAACTACATCTCGGCACTCGGCTACCCCGACGGCGACCTGTTCCGGGCGTTCTGGCCGGCGGATGTCCACCTCATCGGCAAGGACATCATCTGGTTCCACTGTGTCATCTGGCCGTGCGTTCTGATGGCCCTCGACGTTCCGCTCCCCAAAACCGTGTTCGCCCATGGCTGGTGGACGCATAACGGCGAGAAGATGAGCAAGTCGAAGGGGAACTTCGTCGACCCCGTGGCGACCACCGATGCCTATGGCGTGGACCCATACCGCTACTTCCTGCTTCGGTCGATGCCGTTCGGACAGGACGGCGACTTCTCGGAGTCGGCACTCGTCGGTCGGTACAACAACGACCTGGGCAATGACCTGGGCAACCTGCTCTACCGCACCCTGACGATGATCGAAAAATACAACGACGGCTCCGTGCCCGAGCCGGTGGACCTGCCGGCCGGCAGCTCTTGTGTCGATGCGACCACCGGGCTGCGGGAGGTGGCCGCGGGTGTCGCGGCGGCGGGCGGCTTCCATTCGCAGATGGCGGACATCCAGTTCAGCCGGGCGCTCGAGTCGGCCTGGGAGCTGGTGAGGCGGGCCAACCAGTACGTCGAGGAGACCCGGCCCTGGGATCTCGCCAGGTCCGACGACCGTGTCGGCGAACTGAGTACCGTCCTCTACTCGCTGGCCGAGGCGCTCCGGATCATCTCCCTCTACCTGTGGCCGTTCATGCCGGCGAAGATCGACGAGATGCGGCGGCAGTTGGGGCTCGAACCGGTCGATTCGAAGCGCGTTCTGCTGGGCGCGGCGGCCGAGTGGGGCGGCCTGGAACCCGGTACTCGAGTATGCAAGGGCGAGCCGCTCTTCCCCAAGATCGAGGAGGTGCCAGAATGAAGGGCGGAGCACTCGACGAACTGCTGAACAACGACCGGCGTTACGATCGGGCCGCATACGGCTTTGTGATGGATGCCCTCGCGTTCACCGTGCAGCAGCTCGGCGAACGGCGCCACGTCACCGGCCGCGAACTCCTCAGCGGCATCCGCGACCTGGCACTCGACTGCTGGGGGCCGATGGCCCGGCACGTGCTCGCATCGTGGGGTGTCCATACGACCGATGACTTCGGCGAGATTGTCTTCAACCTCGTCGAGGCCGGCCTGATGTCGAAGACCGACGACGACACACTGGACGAGTTCCGGGGCGTGTATGACTTCGACAAGGCGTTCGACACGAGCGCGCTGCCCGAACTCGACGAGCACGGCCACATCCGCCGCAAAATGCCCGATTTTTACCCGCAATCCGGGCCGTTCTTCCTGGACAAGGGCGAGAAGCCCTGAGCTGAAACGCCGGCGGGGCGTAGGAACTCGACATTCAATCAAAAGACGGAGGTAACGATGGACCGATTCGATATTTTCCAAGGCATCAAACGCGGCGAAGGCGGAAAGATGCTCCTGTTCGTCCTCGATGGCGTTGGCGGGCTGCCCCAAAAGCCGGGCGGGAAGACCGAACTGGAGACGGCCAATACACCGAATCTCGATGCACTGGCCGCCGAGGCGGTCTGCGGACTGCATCACCCCTGCGCACCGGGCATCACCCCCGGCAGCGGGCCCGGCCACCTTGGAATCTTCGGATACGAGCCATTCAAATACAACATCGGCCGGGGCGTGCTCGAGGCGCTGGGAATCGACTTCCCGCTCCAGGACGGCGACCTCGCCATCCGGGTGAACTTCTGTACGCTGGACGCGAACGGTCTGGTCGCCGACCGACGCGCCGGGCGGATCTCCACCGAGGTCAACCAAGGGCTGTGCGAGAAGCTCCGCCAGATCGACCTGGACGGCGTCGAGGTCTTCGTCGAGCCGGTCAAGGAGCATCGTGCGGCGATCGTGATGCGGGGCGAAGGCCTGCACGGCGGGCAGAACGATTCGGACCCCCAGGAGACCGGCAAGCCGCCGCTCGAAATCCGGGCGGCCGGCCCGGAGGGCGAAAAAGCAGCCGCACTCTGTAACGAGTTCGCCGCCCAAGCTCGAGAGATCCTTGCCGATGAACAGCCGGCGAACATGGTCCTGCTGCGTGGGATCGACCGGTTCGATCCGCTTCCCGAATTCACCGAAATCTTCGGCCCGAAGGCCGCCGCAGTGGCGGCATACCCCATGTATCGGGGCCTGTCGCGGCTGGTCGGCATGGAAATCCTGTCCACCGGCGAGACCGAGCCCGAGGAGGTGGACACTGTCGCCGAGCATCTCGACGCGTTCGACTTCTTCTTCCTGCACATGAAAAAGCCGGACAGCTTGGGCGAAGACGGCGACTTCGACGCCAAGGTCCAGAAGATCGAGATGATTGACGGTCTGCTGCCGCGCCTCCGCGAACTCGGATTCCGGGTGATCGCGGTGACCGGCGACCACTCAACCCCATCCACCATGAAAAGCCATAGCTGGCACCCGGTCCCCACCCTGCTTTGGAGCGAGGTCTGCCGTCCCGACGAGGTGACCAGTTACGGCGAGCGGGCCTGTAACCACGGCGGACTGGGGATTTTCCCTGCCATCGACCTCGTGCCACAGATGCTCGCCAACGGCGGATGGCTCCAAAAGTACGGCGCCTGAAATAAGACCTTCGAAAGGGGGTTATCACAAACGACGAATACACGACGGCTGTCCGTCTGTCCTCGAACAGGCGGGCGCATGCCGGAACATCATTGGAAGAAGCCCTGTTTGAAGAAAGGAGAGGCCACTTGAACTCGGAACAAGCAAAGAAGTTCGTACCGGTCGAAAAATCGCCCCTGCACGTGACCGAAGAGCAGCGCCAGATCGGGATCGAACGCTGCGAATCCTACGCCGCGTCGATCGAGGACTACCTCGAGGCCCGGAAGAACATCCCGGCCGGGCTCGACCTGGCAGACGATTACGCGGCCGGCCGAAAGCGGGTGCTCGATGCGCTCGGCGGGACCGAGGAAGACTGGCAGGATTGGAAGTGGCACGTCCGAAACACGATCACCGACGTCGATACCCTGGTGAAGATCATCGAGCTCAGCGACGACGAGCGGGGGCAGATTCGCTCGGTCGAGTCGATATGCCGATGGGGCATCTCGCCGTTCTACGCCAGCTTGATGGACCGGACCGACCGCGGCTGCCCGATCCGAAAGCAGGCGGTGCCGTCGGGGCTCGAGGTGGAGACCCGGACGGACGAGCCCGATAAGATGGTGGTCACCTATAATTCGCCGGCCCCGCTGGTCACCCGGGTATATCCTGACCGGATGATCATCAATGTCACCAACGCCTGCACGATGTTCTGCCGGCACTGTCTCCGCCGCCGCGACATCGGGTACGAGAATATCGTTTACGCCGAGAAGGACCTCGAACTCGCCTTGGATTACGTTCGCGAGCATCCCGAGATCCGCGACGTCCTGATCACCGGCGGCGATGCGTTCTGCGTCTCGGACGAACGGCTCGACTGGCTGCTCACCGAGCTCGGCAAGATACCGCACGTCGAGATGAAGCGGCTGGGCAGCCGGACGCCCGTCGTCCTGCCCATGCGGGTGACCGACGAGCTCTGTGACATGCTTGCCCGACATGCACCGGTCTATCTGAACACCCAGGTCAACCATCCAAAGGAGATCACCGAGGAGCTTCGCACGGCGACCGACAAGCTCATCCGGGCCGGGGTCATACTCGGCAACCAGGCCGTGCTGCTCCGGGGCATCAACGCCGACCGCCACGTGATGAAGAAGCTGATGCAGGACTGCCTGCGCGTCGCCATCCGGCCCTACTACATCTTCAACTGTAAGAAGCTCAACGGCATCGACCACTTCCGGGCGTCGATCGAGGACGGCTTGAACATCATGGAATATCTCCGAGGGTACACCTCCGGGATGGCCGTGCCCACTTATATCTGTACGCTGCCCAAAAGCCGGGGCAAGACCCCCGTGATGCCGCAGTACCTGCTGAATATCAATGCCGACGGCAAGGCCCGCTTCCGCTCGTGGCAGGGCTTCGTCGTCGATTACGACGACGCCAAACCACAAGCCGAGGAGACCGCGTGAATACGGAAGCGATGAACGCCCGCCTGGCCGACAGGCGCGAGCATTGGGTCGAGTTGCTCGAACGACTCACGAACATTGAGGGCGGTACTGAGATGGTGGATGGCGTCGCAGAGGTCGGGCGGATCGTCGCTTCGGAGCTGGACGAGCTCGGGTTCACGGTCGAACTCGTCGATGGCGGCGCCTTTGCGCCGCATATCGTGGCCCAACTCGACGGCCCCGGCCGGCCGATCGTTCTCGGCGGCCACCTCGATACTACTTACACCGACTACGCCCCGCTGCCCGCGTTCGCCTTGGATCCGCCACGAGCCGTCGGCCCGGGTACGGCGGACATGAGGGGCGGCGTGGTGTGCTTCCTGGCGGCGCTCGATGCAATGGCCCACGCCGGCCTGCTCGGCCGCTGCCCGATCGCGGTCCTGTTCAACAGCGACGAGGAGCGGGGTGCCCCGACCTCGCGGGACCTGTTCCGGGAGTGGGCCGGTCGGGCACGAGCAGCGCTTTTCGGCGAGGCCGGTGCTCATGATGGGCAGGTAGTGACCGGCCGACGGGCGAAGCTCAGTTACCGGCTCGACGTGGCCGGGATCGCCGGGCACGCCGGGGGCCGGACCGGCACCAGGGCCTCGGCGCTCCTCGACCTGTCCCATCGGGTGATCGCGATCGAAGGGCTGAACGAGCGCTTCGAAGACACCGCGGTGAACGTTGGCCGGGCCTGGGGCGGTGTGGCCAGTAATACCATTCCCGCCCACGCCACCGCGTTGATCGACATCCGTTATCCTCGGGCGGATCAGAAGGAACCGGTCGAGGAGGCCATGTCGGCGATCAACGAGAAGCAGCACGTGTCTCAATGCTCGGCGACGTTGACCCTCACCAGCTTCCGACCCGCTTGGCCGGAAAACGAGGGCAGCCGCGCGCTCGCTGAAATGGTACGACAGATCGGGTCCCTCCACGGGGAGGAGATCGCCACCATCCAAGGCGGCGGGACGTCCGATGCAAACTGGTTCGGAGCGGCGGGAGTGCCCGCACTCGACGGACTCGGGCCCATCGGGTTCGGCCACCACACCCCGGATGAGTACATTTTGCTCGATACGCTTTTCGATCGGGCACTTCTGGTCGCGGAACTGGTGGCCGCACTGGCCGACGCAGACCTGCCGCGATGAAGGGTTGAGCAGGGCAGGGGAGTGCCCCACGCCGCCATATCAGTTTTCGAGCCGGAAGGGGTACGGCGAAGCCAACGGAAGTGTTACCTCACCCGCCTCGCCTTGACCGCGATGTCGGGAGCTCCGGTCTCGTATTCGAGGATGAGGTCGAACTTCGTCGGGTCGTCCTTTCGCCGGACCGCGTATGCGGGGAAGCTGGTGATCTCGCCCTCCGACGTGTCCCACCAGGTGATCCGATACTTCCCCGGCTCGACATTGGGCACGCGGAGGCGAATGTTGCCGAGGGGGATGGGCGGCTCGGGCTCTTCGCCGCCCGCCAATGTGCGCCGATACCAGTGGTTCTCCTTACGCTGTATCCACAGGGCGCAGGCGTCGGGCTTCTTGATCCCGAATATCCGGGGGTCATCGGTCCCGTCGGGCACACCCAGCCGCCTCCACTCGGGATCGGCCAGGTCGATGTCGCGGATGAAGCCCGCCACTGAGGCATATATCCGATAGAGGTTGTTGGGGTGGATGTATTCCAGCCACCACCAGTTGGCGGGGGTGCCCGCTGCCCCGGTAAACAGGCCCGCCCAAAGGGCGTTGTGCAGATGGATGCCGTGCGGGTCCATCTCGTTGGCGCGGTGCACCTCCGGGAGATTGAAGTAGCCGTATTCGGCGATGTGGAACGGCTTGCCGGTGTTCCTGATCGCTTCCGTCGCCCGGAGGATTGCGAGCACGGCGTCCTTCTCCTCCGGCACCTCTGCATCGCCCGGCCGCGGCAGGTACCAGTGGATCGAGGCGAAGTCGATGTCCTCGATCTCCCAAATCTCGTCCCAGACGATCTGGTGGCCCAAGCTGGTAGTCACCAGGTGGGGGTAGGGCGTGTGCTCCTTGATGAAGGCCGCCATCTCCGCCGTCCACTCGACCAGAATCTCCCGGTCCTCCTCGGACTCGGCCAGGTAGTTGATCTCGTTCCACAGTTCCCAGGCCATGATCGTCGGGTTGTAACCCCAGCGGGCGATGACATATTCGAGCCGGCGGCGGTAGGCCTCTTTCGCCTCGGGGTGGGTGAAGAAGTCCATCGTCTCGACGCACGGCCCGTCGTTCTCCTGCCAGTATCCGAAATACTGGCGTTTGTCCTCGTCCGGTTGATAGTCCATGGTGTTGTCGAGGCAGAGCTTGACTCGGATGCCGCGCCGCCGGGCGAGTTCGAGGATGTAGTCGAGCCGCCAGGCGGCGTCCAGCCGATAGTTGTCCAGCCGCGGACCCTCGATCCCGGTATCCCACGAGCACATCCAAATGCGGGTGTAGTTCTGACCGGCGTGTTCCATGCGACGGAAGTAGGTGTCGTACTCATACGAGCCGGTGTCGGACATCGACCACGAGACGTTGTGGCCGACGGCGAAGAACGTCTCGCCGTTCTCGTACTGGAAGAACTTGGGGTTCTGCTCGTGGATGCGGACGAAGCCGGGTTCCTCGGAAGGCACGGCATAGAAACTTCCGGACTCGGTGGTGGCGGTCCCGTCCGCGGTCTCGACCCGAAGGTAGTAAGAATGCCTGCCCGTCTGG
>PUPC01000208.1 GCA_003553185.1 Planctomycetota bacterium
CGAGATCGGGTCGGACCGGACCGCTCGCGGCGTCTATTCCATCGCCCGATACGGCGACAGCGAGGCCGACCGGGTGCCCGGGCACGTCGAGCTGGAGGGCGGTTCGGGCGTCAAGATCGCCCGCAAAGTGGACGACCTGCACAACGGGTTCGAGATCGCGGCCCGAGCCGGCCAGTGGATGACGTTCAGCCGGACCCTGTGGTCCGGGGACGAGTTTGGGCCGTGGACCAAGGCCCTGGCCGTGCCCGACGCCGAGGCCGCCGCGGCGGGCGCCGGCGAGATCGAGCTGCCCGCCGGACGGGTGACCGCCATCCGCGCCGTGTTCGCACTCGACATCACCGAGGGCACGATCACCCTCACCCCCCGGAAGGGCACGCCCGCCGACAGCCGGGCCGACGGCGAGATCGACGAGTGGACCGACTACGAGGTGCCCGCCGGCAAAGCGTGCGAGTTGAGTAGCGGCGTGTGCTCGGCCCGCGTCGACGGCTGGGAGTTTGCCCTCGATGACGGCGACACCCTCGGCCTGGTCGCCGAGGCGTCCGACAACTTCGAAGCCGAGGCCCCGGTCACCCTCTACGCCCGGCTCTACTTCGAGCCAGACCTATGATGTCTTCTTATGCAACGAATGTCGCAAGTTCATCTTCACGGCTATCTCAGACAGGGGAGTTCCGTTTACACAATGCGGTTTTCATCGGGTTTCGGCAGGAATAGACTTCACCCTTGACAATGCCATCAGGATGCTCGTATGATTAGTATCGGCGTTGAGATGTTGAACCTCTAACCTGATGTGTTTTCGCTACATGGTGAACGGGTCAGAACGAATCGCGGATTATGAAGTCAATCAGGAAGAATTCCCCCGTATATGGAAGGCCAAGCGGGCATTTACAAGTGCAGAAATGTTGCAGCAGCACGAAAGGTTTTGCGGAGCCGCGAACCGATACTATTATGCAACAGTTCATCTCGCCCAACACTATTTTGGCCGGGGCCCCGGAGATGACCGAATTGACAGAGATGTGATGAATAAGTTCTTGGACCGCAATCCGGCCCGGAGGGAGGCGGACTACAACAAACGATACAAGCGGTGGCGTCATGGCGAACTGAAGACCTTATACCTGCTTAAGTTTGGAGTGTCCCAGAAGGCGATGAGTCGGGTGTACGCGGCAAGAACAAAAGGGGATTATACCCCGGTCCCCGTTAAGGAAAAAGACTTGAGTCGATTCACAGATGACGTAAGATGCATGTTGCGGGAAGCTTTTAAAAGGGAAGGGATTTCTATGAAGGGCGAATTATAATGGAATACTGCGAAAACGATCTCAAAGTGCTCCAGTCAATTTGCAGCTCAATTGAAGCCCGATTTCCCCACGTGACCGCCGCTTTCGACGGTTTCGTTTCTCCAGAGCTTGGGGGACCCAGAGACGGCTACATGGTAATTGAGGTCTTCAATGTACCATCCGACCAAGAGGACGACCTGCTCGACTTTGCGGAAACCAAGGCCGAGGAAGCATCGCGGGCAGACCTTCGACCGATCAGTTTCGGTCTTTGGTCAAAAGAAGAGACGCGAACATATTGGGATCAAGACCTAAAAACACTGATACCGGCTCCCACGCAAAGTTCGTTTAAAGTTCTGGAATGCCAACGCACGCTGCAGGGAGCTGCGACTTATTGGCGGTCTTACGAAGTGGACACGAACAACGAAGCACTGCGATTGGCTGATGCCGGGGCTGACTTGGCCATTGGCCCGATATCGGACGCGACAGATGTAGAAGGATGTGTCCAAACGCTAATTGAAACCGCATTATTCAGGGCCGCTTGACATGGACGAAGAGAAACAGCCGGGTATCAGGTTTCGCGGCGTACATCTTGCGAAACTGGACTTCGAATTGACAGGCCCTCCGCCTTCTCAGAAGTTGCAGTTTGCCCCTGAGTTCGAGGCCGAATCAGAAATCTCAGAGGATGGCCTGATATTGTGCTTGGAAGTAAGCGGAAGTCTTTTTCCCGAGGACGCCCCTGTCAGGTTTCGTTTCAAGATTGACGGCGTGTTTGAAGTTAGCGAAGACCCCAATATGTCCTTGGACGAGTTCGCACGGAGCCATGCTCCCGCCCATCTTTTCCCATATATTCGGGAGTTGGTGAGTAACATTACCGCTCGCAGCCCCCTGCCGACGTTGAATATTGGCCCTCTTAACCTGGCCGCTCTTCTTAAAGGCAAGGACTCTCGGCTCGAGATCACCCAATCTCCGAAGGAGTCCGAACAGGTGTAGTTGCCAAGTATGGCTCGGCAATGGCACCGGTCGGCCCAATCGTGGCAACGCCCAGAAAACACTCCGTATCTGCCTATTTTGTGGTTTCTGGCGTAATCAGGCGGGCAAGTTCGACAGTATCCAGACGTGTCTCACTTCTCCCCGACGACTTTGACGAGCACCCGCCGGGTGCGGGGGCCGTCGAACTCGCAGAAGTAGATGCCCTGCCACGTACCGAGAACCGGCCGTCCGCCCTCGACGATGACCAGCTCGCTGCAGCCGAAGAAGCTGCTCTTGATGTGTGCGTCGGAGTTGCCCTCGGCGTGCCGGTAGCTCCCCCGGCGGGGGACGAACTGGTCGAGGTAGTTCTGGATGTCGGAGCTGACGCTGGGGTCGGCATCCTCGTTGATGGTGATCGCGGCGGTCGTGTGCGGGCAGAAGACGAGGCACACGCCGTCCACGATTCCCTCCTCGGCGAGGGCCGCCTGTACCCTGTCGGTGATGTCCACGAACTCGGACCGCGAGCCGGTCTTGACCCGGAATTCCTGCATTGCTGGCACCTCCTTGCCGTCACGTCGCCGGCCGATCGCCCGGCGGGAACCCGCCGCGAAGCCCGGCCTTTCGCATCCCTCTGTCAGTGCCGGGGATGATAGCGGCTGGGCGGGGCAAAAGCAAGGCGGGTTCGCCCGCCCGGCTGCCTCGTCGTTGCCCGGTCTCGGCCGGTCCGGTAGAATAAACGTATGGCAGATGGCGAGGAGCCAATATGATCGAACGACGGGAAACCCGGGCGGTGTTCAAGGGCCGCGTGCAGGTGGGCGGCGGGGCACCGGTCTCTGTCCAGTCGATGACCAACACCCACACCGAGGACATCGCGGCGACGGTCGAGCAGATCGTCGAGCTGACAGAACTGGGCTGCCAGATCATCCGGGTCGCCGTGCCCACCCTCGATGCCGCCAAGGCGATCGGGTCGATCCGGGGCCGGATCGACCTTCCGCTGGTTGCCGACATCCACTTCGACCACCGGCTGGCCCTGGAGTCGATCCGGCACGGGGCCGACGGGGTTCGGATCAACCCCGGCAATCTGAGCAGCCCCGAGGCGGTCGCCGAGGTCGTCCGGGCGGCGAAGGACGCGGGCATCTCGATCCGGGTCGGGGTCAACTCCGGCTCGGTCCGGGAGCGGAAGGGGCTGGAGGTCGCCCGTCACGACGGCGACCTGGCCGAGCTGATGGTCCGGTCGGCCCGCGAGCACTGCGAGATGATCGAGTCGCTCGGGTTCCGCGACATCGTGGTCTCGCTCAAGGCCTCGGACGTGCCGACGACCCTCGCCGCGAATCGGGCGTTCGCCGAGCAGACCGATTATCCGCTGCACCTGGGCGTCACCGAGGCGGGTACGGCCGACGTCGGCACGGTCAAGTCGGCGGTCGGCATCGGGGCGCTGCTGGCCGAGGGGATCGGCGACACCATCCGCGTGTCGCTGACCGGGCGGCCGCACGAGGAAGTCCGGGTGGGGCACGCCATCCTCCGGGCGCTCGGGCTCGAGCGGGCGGGCATCGAGATCGTCTCCTGCCCGACCTGCGGGCGGTGCGAGATCGACCTGGCCGGGCTGGTCGAGCAGGTCCGTGACAAGCTGCCGGAGCAGGCCGACCGGCCGCTGACCGTCGCCGTGATGGGCTGCGTGGTGAACGGGCCCGGCGAGGCGGCCGAGGCCGACGTGGGCATCGCGGGCGGAAAGGGGGTCGGCTTCCTGTTCCGGGACGGCAAGAAGCTCCGCAAGGTCCCCGAGGAACAGTTGGCGGACGCCCTGGTCCGCGAGATCGAGGCGATGTCGGCCGACGACGAGGGCATCTCCCGGTGACGGCAGCGGGATCACGTTGGCCCGGGCGTACAGCCCGCGATTAATAACAGAGCGGCAGCGCCCCGGGCGAGAAGCGGGCACCCCGCCTTCAACCGACAGTCAAGCGACGGAGCCAATGATGGGCGAACACAGGCAGAAACCGGCCTTTCGCATCCGGAGCCGCCCGCTCAGCACGTCCATCGTTCTCCGGCTGGCCCTGTTCGGTCTGTTCGTTCTGGCGGCTGCGGGATGCCGGGGTATGTTCGCCGGCTCGCGGGTGCCGCCGGTGTTCCGCGTACAGCGGGCGCCCCGGGTGCGGCCGGGGACACGCCCGCAGGAGGCGATGGCGGTGCTGCCCAACGGCGGCCTGGCATCGGTCCACCTGCATCACATCCGTCGGGGCGGGCGGGTGTGGTTCTTCCGGCTCGGCGTGATCAATCATTACCCCGACAGGGCGCAGCTCTCGCCGGGACGTACGCGGGTCTATGTGGACGACGGCGAGCAGGTCCGCATCCACCGCTACCGCGACTTCATTCAGGACCGCCCGTTTGACGATCGGACGCTGGAGGGCGCCCCGGAAGAGGCCCGGGGCACTTGGCTGTTCCTCCGCCGGCGATGGCTGACCCGCGACACGGTCCGCGGGCCGACGGTCGTCCTGTTCTACGGCGTCGAGGGGCACGACGGGTTCGTCAAGATTCAGTTCGATCCCATTTGGGACGTGGACAAATGACCGACGAGAACCTGGGAGCGATGAGCGAGCCGGTCGGTGCGTTCCTCGACTACCTCGCCGTCGAGTGCGGCCTCGCCGAGCAGAGCATCGCGGCCTACCGGGGCGACATCGTCCGGTTCTGCCGCTACCTGCAGGTGCGCAAGAAGGCCGATTTCGGCTCGGTCCGGCCGGGCGACATCGTGGGCTTCATGGCCCGCGAGAAGGCACGGGGGCAGTCGGTCAACTCGGTGTCGCGTGCCCTCGCCGCCGTGCGGATGCTGTTCAAGTTCCTGGCGGTCGAGGACCGGATCGAGAAGAACGTGGCCTCGCCGCTCGAATCGCCGCACCTGTGGCGGCGGCTGCCCGACGTGCTCGACGTGGCGGACGTCGAGGCACTGCTCGCCGCGCCCGACCCCGACACCACGCTGGGACTCCGCGACATTGCCCTGCTCGAGGTGATGTACGCGACCGGGGCACGGGTGTCGGAGGTGTCCGGCCTCGAGGTGGGCGACGTGAACCTCGACTTCCGGTTCCTCCGATGCTTCGGCAAGGGGTCGAAGGAGCGGGTCGTGCCCATCGGCGACCGGGCCGTCCGGGCGATCGAGCGATACCTGAGCGACGCCCGCCCCAAGCTCGACCGGCTCGACAGCCCGCTGTTGTTCCTCAGCCGGACGGGCCGGGAGCTGGGCCGGCGGGCGATCTGGAACCGGGTGAACAAGCACGCCCGGGCCGCCGGGCTCCGGAAGAAGGTCTCGCCGCACACCCTCCGCCACTCGTTCGCCACCCACCTGCTCCAGGGCGGGGCCGACCTCCGCGCCGTCCAGGAGATGCTGGGCCACGCCAATATCGCCACCACCCAGATTTACACCCACGTGGACAAGGACCGCCTGAAGAGCGTTCACCGGAAGTTCCATCCCCGAGCGTGAGCAGGCCGGCGGGGCAGCGGAGCGGAGCAGGTCAAGCGGTCGGTCCAGACCGCCGCCACCGCCGGGGCTTCGCGATCGACCCTCACCCGGCCGCTGACGCGGCCAACCTCTCCCTGCCAGGGAGAGGGGGGATTGGACCGCGCGGGGGATACCTGCTTCGCCACGCGCGGCAAGATATCGGCTTTGGTCCGCGCGGCGGGATATCGGCTGCACGAACCCCTCTCCCTCCCGCCGGGAGGGAGAGGTTGGGAGAGGGTGGGGATTTCCGGTGCTCCGCCACCGCCGGAGCTTCGCGATCGACCCTCACCCGGTCGCTGACGCGCCCGACCTCTCCCTGCCGGGGAGAGGAGTTTGACGGCATTATCCCGCGTGCATGCGGGGTGTCCGACATCCCCTTTCCTCGACGGTCACGGCCGCCACCGCTGCTTCGATCGCTTCCTGCGGCGGCCTTTCGGCTTCGCTGGTGCGGGTTCGTCGGCCGGCTCGCCCTTGACCGCCTGGATTTTGTCGCGCAGTTCGGCGGCCCGCTCGAAATCGAGCCGGTCGGCCGCGGCGAGCATCTCCTCCTCCAGCTCGCGAAGCTGCTCGCCGGTGAGGTACTCGGCCTCGCTCTCGTGGACGACCGCCCGTGCCGTCTCGGAGGCGAGAATCTGCCGCTCGATCCCCTCGCGGACCTCCTTGCGGATGGTCTCGGGGGTGATGTTGTGCTCGCGGTTGTACTCGAGCTGGATGTGCCGCCGCCGCCGGGTCTCGTCGATGGCCCGTTCCATCGACCCGGTCAGCTCGTCGGCGTAGAGGATGACGGTCGCGTTGACGTTCCGGGCCGAGCGGCCGATGGTCTGGATGAGCGAGGTCTGCGACCGGAGGAACCCCTCCTTGTCGGCGTCGAGGATGGCGACCAGCGAGACCTCGGGCAGGTCGAGCCCCTCGCGGAGCAGGTTGACCCCGACGATCACGTCGAACTTGCCCAGCCGCAGCTCGCGGAGTATCCGCACCCGCTCGATGGCGTCGATCTCGGAGTGGAGGTAGCAGCATTTGATCCCTTCGTCGAGGATGTAGTCGCTCAGGTCCTCGGCCATCCGCTTGGTCAGGGTGGTCACCAGGACTCGCTCGCCCGTTTCGACCCGCCGGTGGATTTCGTCGACCAGGTCGTTGACCTGCCCGCGTGCGGGCTTGACGATGATCTCGGGATCGACCAGCCCGGTGGGGCGGATGACCTGCTCGACGACCTCGCCGCCCGACTTCTCCAGCTCGTAGTCCTCGGGCGTCGCCGAGACGAACAGCACCCGGTCGAGCTTCGCCTCCCACTCGTCGAATTGCATCGGCCGGTTGTCGAGGGCGGAGGGGAGCCGGAACCCGTGCTCGACGAGGGTCTGCTTCCGCGACCGGTCACCGGCGAACATCCCGCCGATCTGGGGGACGGTCACGTGCGACTCGTCGACGATGCACAGGTAGTCGTCGGGGAAGTAGTCGATGAGGGTGAACGGCCGCTCGCCCGCCTCGCGCCCGGCGAGGTGCCGCGAGTAGTTCTCGACCCCCGGGCAGTAGCCGATCTCGCGGAGCAGCTCGAGGTCGTACCGGGTGCGCGACTCGACCCGCTCGGCCTCGAGGTACTTGCCCTGGGCCCGGAAGTGCGCGATCTGCTCCTCGAGCTCCGCCTCGATCCGGTCCAGCGCTTTCTCGATCCGGTCCTCGGGCAGGACGAAGTGCTTGGCGGGGTAGATGGTCGCCCGGTCGCGTCGGGAGATGACCTCGCCGGTGAGCGGGTCGATGTAGGCGATCTCCTCGATCTCGTCGCCGAAGAACCCGATGCGGAGGGCGACCTCCTCGTAGGCGGGCAGAATCTCGACCACGTCGCCCCGCGGGCGGAAGGTGGCCCGGCGCAGCTCGTAGTCGCTCCGGTCGTACTGGATATCGACCAGCTTGCGGAGCAGCTTGTCGCGATCGACCTCCTGGCCGAGCTCGACGGCGACGATCATCCGCTTGTAGTCCTCGGGCGAGCCGAGCCCGTAGATGCAGGAGACGCTGGCGACGATGATCACGTCGCTCCGGCTCATCAGCGAGGTGGTGGCGCTGAGCCGCAGCCGGTCGATGTCCTCGTTGATCGACGCGTCCTTCGCGATGTAGATGTCCTGGGCGGGGATGTACGCCTCGGGCTGGTAGTAGTCGTAGTAGCTGACGAAATACTCGACGGCGTTGCGAGGGAACAGCTCGCGGAACTCGCCGTAGAGCTGGGCGGCGAGTGTCTTGTTGTGCGAGATGACCAGCGTGGGCAGCCCGAGGTTGGCGATGGTGTGGGCCATGGTGAACGTCTTGCCCGAGCCGGTCACCCCCAGCAGGGTCTGGTGTGTCTTCCCCTCGTCGCGGAAGCCGTGGGTCAGCGCCTCGATCGCCCGGGGCTGGTCGCCGGCCGGCTCGTATTCGGAGATGAGTTCGAAATCGTTGTCCATTTGCCGTGTCTGCGGTCGTCCGAGGGGGTCAACGGGCGGTCCGGGTTATGGGCGTCGAATGACGCGAACACGCCCTTCAGCCGGTCGAGCACCCTTCTTCTCCGCCAGGTCGGGCCGGGCGTTCAGGGCCAGGTTGGTCACCTCGCACAGGTAGTTCATCCGCTCGGCCAACGTCAGCGACTGGAACCACCGTGCCTTGGCCTCGGCCGAGTCGCTCGCCCGGTCGTGAGAAACAAACCCATCCATATCTATATGCTACCACGAAGGTA
>PUPC01000396.1 GCA_003553185.1 Planctomycetota bacterium
CCGCCCTACTGGGCGACCACCCGCCTCCACCTCGCGAAGGCGGCTCAACAACTCGCACCCGGGTCCGATGCTTATCTCAACGAGGCACTCGAACATTGCACCGACCTTCTGAGGCGACTCTCCCCCTATTCTGCGGACTGGTGGGATGTGGTCGCAACCATAGCGGAACTATGGAACCTCGACGGCCGATACAGCGACAACCTCCGCGTGATCCGGCGGCGCGCGGCCAGCGAACCATCCCTCGGCGGCCCCGATATCCGCAGGCGTCTGACATCGGTGGTACAGGAGATCTACAATCGCAGCGAACCGGGCGAGCATCAGGACAGGGCGCGTGCCCTGCTGGTCAGGATCAGGGCGGCCGATGCCCGCGACGAAATCGAGAACCACAACTACGCCAGTGCTCTGACCGCCATCGAGAGAGCCCACGAGCTGGACCCCAACCTGGCCGGTGGCCAGGAAACGTTCCTGAGGTTCATCAATTCGGTCATCGAACAGACCGACGAAGAGCAGGTCCGGGACCGGGCCAGAGAACTCAAAGACAAACTGCAATAGACAGGAGGCGACAACCGTGAGATATCTTGCCCCCATAGCCATTCTGGGCCTTGCCGTCGGGCTGGCGATCCCAGGTGCATCCGCCGCGGAAGACCCCCGGATGCCGGACAGTATCACCCGGCGCGACGGCAGCAGAATTCGCCAGATTACCGTCACAGAAGCCACAACCGAGCACGTGACCTATCGCCCGCACCGGGAGAGGGATGCCGATACCGAGACCATCCCCTTTCGAGACGTTCAAGAAATCGGTTGGGGCGATGCCCGCCATTTCGCCCAGGCCGTCCGTGCGGTGGAAGAAGGGGAATGGGAGCGAGCCCTGAATATCCTCGAACGAGGGGTGGAACCCGAACCGCGCGACTTCTGGTACCAACCATACAGGGCTGTTATCCACGGGCGAATTTTGCTCGAGACAGGCCAAGCCGAGGAGTCCCTGGAAAAGTTCGACGTCGTCCTGGACGAGCATCCCAATTCGTTCTATGTGCTCGAAGCCATTCAAACCAAGGCCCGCGCCCACCGCGTACTCGGACAGCACGAACAGGCGGTCGAGGCCTATCAGCGAATGACGGACTATGGCCCCCTCTGGGAGCTGGTCGGCCTGGAAGGCCAGGCAGAGGTCCATCTGTCGTCCGACAATAAGGACGAGGCGGTGGCCATCTATGAGCGTCTCGTCGAGGACATCGGCCAGACACTGCGAGATCCGGGCGACTTGGAACACGACATCGACCAGGTGAGCAATATCTATCAGCGGGCGCTGGTGGGGAAGGGCCAGGCGCTTGTCGACCTCGGCCGGGCGGAAGATGCCGCCCGCTGGATCGACAATGTCGAGGATAGAATCACCGAAAGGGCCAACCGTCTCGGCCTGTACATGGCACTTGGCGACCTCCACTTCGAGCACGGCCGTAATGCGGACGACGAGGCAGAGAAAAAGCTTCATCTGAAAAAATCCGTGCTTTCATACATGAGAATATATATACTATACCCAGAGGCGAGCAAGGAAAGACCAAAGGCGATGTTCGGCGCCGCAACGGCCTCGGTCGAGATTGGCGACTCCACCGCCCGGAGCCGGGCACGCCGCCTCTATCGGGAATTGATCGAGAATTACCCGGACAGCGACGTGGTCGATGACGCGAGGACCGGCCTCAGAGAACTGGGCGGCTGAGCGACACGACCTGAATATGAATTCGTGGGGCACGATGCCCAACAGCCATCTGCCTCGAAATGATGATCCGTTTAAAGGAGAGACTTGGTATGCCTGATTGTTGGAGGGCTGGAAGCTGGAAGCCATTCGTCATCATTCTGATAACAGCCGCACTGCTTTTCAGCGCACCGATCGTGATGGTCGCTGAGGCAGCCGAGGAACCGGCGCCTGCGGCTCGGCCTGAAGAAGACCCAACAGAAGACCCAACCGAGACGATGAACGTGTTGGAAGTCATCCAGGCCGGTGGGCTGATCGGCTACATTATCATCTTCCTGTTCCTCATATCCGTCGCCCTGGCCATCGAACACGGGCTGACCATCCGGCGCGGTGTGATCATGCCGCCGGAACTGCTCGCCGATGTCGAAGAATGCTTCGAGCAGGAGGAGTATGAGGAAGCGATCATGGTCTGCGAGGAACAGCCGACCTTCTTCAGTAACGTGATCGCAGCCGGTCTCTCCCGTGTGAATGCCGGATATAAGCAGATGGAAGAGGCGATGAGCGAGTCGGGAGAAGAGGCCGCAGTCGATCTGCAGCAGAAGATCAGCTATCTCGCACTCATCGCCAACATCTCGCCCATGCTCGGGCTGCTCGGGACCGTGCTCGGCATGATTCGTGCGTTCGCAGCCATCGCGAACCCCGACGCCCCCCCGCAGCCGGCCCAACTCGCACATAACATCCAGCTCGCACTGGTCACCACGTTCCTCGGACTGATCGTCGCCATCCCGGTGATGTGCGTCTACCAGTTCTTCAAAAACCGCGTCCAGAAGATCGTTTTGGAAGTGGGTGCCATCAGCGGTGAACTGATGGCCCGATTCCGACCTGTGGAGTAGCACACTATGCGCGTGACCAAGAGATTTCATTCCGAAGAGCTGGAGATGAACATCACGCCGATGATCGACGTGGTGTTCCTCCTCCTCATTTTCTTCCTCGTGGTCTCGGAGATCATCTCCTATGACCACATCGAGGGACTCGAACTCCCCTACGCCGCCCAGGCACGGGAAGAGACGAATATCCCCGAAAGAATTATCATCAGCATCGTACCCCGCGAGCGGGTTGACCCCGAAGACGGCCAGGTCAGGATGATCGACACCGTCTATATCCAGGGCCGCGTGCAGGAAATGCACGACCTCAGAGAGTCGGGAGCCGAGGCCCGGGACCAGGTCCTGAGATACTTCCGCGTCGAGCGGCAGTACAGGGGGCTGAGTGACGAACCATCCGAACAGCCCATCCTGGTCCAGGCGGACAGAAACGTCGAGTGGCAGACCGTCCAGGACGTGATGGAACGGGCTGCCCGGATGAAATTCTATAGGATGTCGTTCGGCGTTCGAATGGAAGAGGGATAAAGATATGAAGTTCCTGCGAGGCATGAATGCCGGGGAAGACGCAAAGCTCCAGATGACCCCGATGATCGACATCGTATTCCAGTTGCTGATCTTCTTCTTTGTGGTCACCCGGTTCCGCATCCCCGAGGGCGAACTCGAGGCCTACCTGCCCCAGGAGGCGGGCCCGCCCGACCAACTGACCGTGGCCGAGATCGAACCGGAGATCAGGGTGACAATCCGCACACGAGGCGGCGACCCCGAGGCGGAGCCGACATACGAGGTGACCCGCGCGCCGGACGACGGCATCGATATCGACGTGGACCGCACCGTGCTCGGTGGGCTCAGAACACTTCAACAGGAGATCATAAAGCACGCACAGGACCCGGATGTCCGGGAAAATGTCCCGGTCATACTCGAGGTCGAGCCCGGCGTCAAGTACAGATGGGTTATTAAGGCCCTGTCGATATGCCGCGGCGAAGGGTTCCGGGAGGTCAACTTTGCCGCGTCCAGAAGGGCACACCCACGTGATCCGCCAGACGGCTGAGAAACACGACCCGGCGGGTAACGGCCGTGAACGACACAAAATAGTTGGCCGAAGCTGACAGGCAAGAAGATGAAAACGTTGATTCCAAACCGAATGTTGCCATTTCTGCGGATGCCCACCCTGCTGTCCGTTGCCTTGGTCCTTGCTGTCCTGATCCCGGCCATCTGGGCCGGTCCCGCGAGCGCCGAAGAAGCTCCCGAAGTGGATGATGCCGTCGAGCGGGAAGACATCGAGGACCCCGAAGCCCTGGCCGATATCGGGGACCAGAAGTTCATCAGCAGGCGCGGGGCGCGACTCTACCCAGAGGAGAAGCGCATCGAGATCGACGGGGAGATCTGTCTCGATGAAGGCCCCATCGAACTGCTCGCCTGTGCCCGGGGCGGCAAGGAATACGAGACCATCATCGCCCTGGACCTTCAACCGAGCGATCTCCACATGTTCCTGCTCGCCCTCGGGCTGAGGCCCGCGCCGGCCGACTCCGGCCCGCGATTCCAGGGGGACCCCGAGCATGCGCCCTCCGGCGACCCGGTGAACATCTACGTCCGGTTCGAGACCGAGGACGGCCCCAAAACCTACCGCTCGGAAGAACTCGTCTGGAACCAGATCGACCAGCGGCTGATGTGCCGGACCCATTACGTATTCCTGGGCAGCCGCTTCGTCGAGTGCCCCCACACCGGAAGAGAGATTTACTTCGCCGACCGCGAGAAATCGGTGGTCACTGTGTTTCGCGACCCGATGTCGGTGCTCGACCTCCCGCTTGAACTCGGGGCAGACGACCGGGCGTTCACCGTCAATACCGACGTCGTGCCGCCAGTAGGCACCGAGGTCACACTCATCATCAAGCCCGCCGAAAAGCCGGAACCGCCCCCCAAAAATGAGTTCGGGGGCGAGGTCGTTCACATGGACATCACCCGAGGCGGGCGTGTGCTCCTCAACGAGCGGGAACCGATGTTCCTGCTCGATACACTCAGAGAAGCACGCGAGGGGCAGGAAGAAGACTCGCTCCGCATCACAATCGATCACGGGGCACCGCCCGACGCACTCTACCGTGCGTTCGACGCCATCCACCGGAGTGGCATCCAGGTTGAATCAGTCGAAACCGTACGCATCAAGGAAGACCTCGAGACCGGGCTGACCGCCGTCCTCAAGGACAACCGTATCCAGATCGACGATGCTCGGGTCACAGCAGAAGAAATGTCAAAGGTCTGGCAAGAGGGCGATGCCGACAAGGGATTCACCATCGTCGCCGACGAGGATACGACTGCATTGCAACTGGCTCAGGTGTTCAATGCCATCGAGAGCGTGGAACCGGGCGAGACGAAAGTGATCGAGGGGGCGACGCACGAACCGCTCGAGGTGAGAAAACGCGACCATATGGCCCTGCGCGTGGACTGGACCCGCGGCCCGCTCGCCAGACGCGATGTCGAGATGCCGGGCCCCATCGAGCAGATACACATCCACATCGGCGTCAGCGACGACCATCCAGCCCAGGTCCCGCCCGTGACGCTCACTCTGTCGGAAAGTGATCCCACCGAGACCGGAGACCTAATTTGGCTCCGCGAGCGCCTCACGTACGTCGCGGGCTTGACGCGGACCGCCGACGATGTCGAGGTCATCATCCAGCCCGAACCCACAACCCTCTACCGATGGGTGGTGCGAGTCACCGATCTCTGTGACGAACTCGGGTGGACAAACGCCCACCTCGTGACACAACCGCCGGAGACCGAATAAAAAAAGGCCTGCCGACAGGCAGACCCTGGTGAATCTCGGGGGAACCCCTCCCTCAATAATCCGGCGTGTCCTCGGTGTCCGCCTCGCCCTCAGTCAGCGGATTATCATCGGGATCGGGCGAACTCATATGGTTGCCGCGCGAACGGGAATACGAGACCGCACTGTTGCTGTCGCTGCAGGACGAGCAGATGCGGTTCCACGGCCCCTCCGAGCTGAACTCCTCGCCGCAGGCGAGACAGGTCCGCGGCGCATATTTGACCATCCGCCTGCGGCGATACATCTCGGCACGGCGACGCGAACGCTCGGCCGCACTCCGTCGATTCACGATCTTGCTGCACTCTTCCGAACAATATTTCCGACGACCCGGAGGAACCGTCCGCTTGCATCCCTCGCGATGGCAAATCATATTTCTGACTCCTCTCCCAGACGATGCGTATAGCCGATTCGGCGCCCGAACCTTCCTGCCAGCGCCTTCCAAAGCGCAAGGCATGATGTCCCGGTACCTTACGTATCGACGCTTTCGAGGGAAAACTTGAACGGTAATCCGGCCAAAGCACACCAGAGATGCCGGGAAACCGGCCGGATCGTATGTGCCAGACCCCGGTGGACGGAAGGACCCTGCCAGGTCGGCCCGGCTATCGGCAACCGCATGGTTGACATAGAGGACGAACGGCTATACACTCATGTTAGAAAGTTCGGGCGGCCGGCCCGGCCTTGCCCGACCCCGAAAGGAGCATCTGAAATGCTTGCATTTGGACTTCCCGGCGGCAGCGAGTGGATCATCATCCTTATAGTCGCCCTCCTCATCTTCGGCTCCCGGCTCCCGCAGGTTATGCGCAGTGTCGGGCAGAGCATCCAGGAGTTCAAAAAGGGGCTCAAAGAAGTCGAGGATGAGGTGAACGAGGCCGTCGAAGACGAGCCCGATAATCAGCTCAAGGCCTGATACCGCCGAACCCAGGTCCGTTCCGCGAATCCCCCAGACCGGACAGTACTTCCCCGGATATTGGTTGCTGTTGCATTACGCCCCTCCGCTGGGGCTTTTTTTGCCGCCCTGGTCCGGTTACTCGGTCCCCTCGCCGCTTCCGAACACGGTCCGGAGGATTCTTGCGAAGACCAGAACAGCGAGCACCGCCACCACGATGACAATAATCCGTATTGCGGCGTGGGGTTCACTGACAAACAGCGATTGAGTGTACGCCTTGTGCTGCTCCGCCGCCTCCGGCGACAGCGCCTGGTCGAAGTAGAGTTGAAGGTAAGACGCCTCCTCCAGCAGTTGGCCCACTTGAGCGAGGACCTCCGGCCCGTCGGGGAGATCGACCTGGCGGGCGGGAATCCGCCACGCCTCAGCCCATTCCAGCGCTGCCTGCTCGTCGGTCAGATACTGGACGAGCTGGAACGCCAAGTCCTTGTGTCTGCTCGTCTCGGAGACGGCGTATGCGGCATTCGTGCCGCCCAGGAGGGCATCGCCGTCGCCGGAATCGCCGAGGGCGGGGAAGGGGAACACGCCGAAATCATCGACGTCGATGGTCCGGTCCTCCTTCTGTTCCTCCAGTGCGAACGAGAGCAGCCAGGTCCCCATCAGCGTCATCGACGCCTCCTTGCGGAAGAAGGCGGAGCGGGAGTCGTCATACCCGATCCCGTTGAACCCGGGGTTGAACGCTCGATAGCGGACCAGCGCGTCGATCTTCTCGGCGGCCGTCCGGGCGGCCGGGGTCTCGACCGGCTCGCCGGCCCCTTCGGTCTGTGCCAGATAGTCGTCAGCGGCACCCTGCCGGACCATCAGGTAGTCGAAGTAGAAGGCCCCCGGCCATTGTTCGAGGTTGCCCAGCGCGATAGGTGTCATACCACGACCACGAAGGACGCGACAGATATCCAGCAACTCCTGAAACGTCCCGGGTACTTCGATTTCGTGCCGTCGGAAAATGGTTGGCCGATAGTAGAAGAGGACCAGCGAGACGTCCGTCGGGACGGCGTAGAGCTGGCCGTCCACGGTGCAGAAGTCGAGCACCGCCGTGCTGATGTCCTCGACCGGGAAATCATCGGGGAAGGGGGTCGCCGCACCCTGGCGGACCTGGGCCTCGAGGACGCCCCCGCCCCAGGTATGGAAGACATCCGGGGCCTCGGCGGAGCCCAGCACCGTCGCCAGCTTCTGCTTGTACGGCTCGTTCTTGTGCACCTCGACCCGGACCTCGACGCCGGTGGCCTCGGTGAAGCGATCGACAGCCCGCTGTACGGCATCCCGAGTGGCGCGTGCCGTCTGCATGTGCATCAGGTGCAGCTCCGGTTCGCCGGCCCACACCACGCTCGCCATTGTTAGCACGACTCCAAATGCCACCGTTGCTATCGCCTTCATGGCTCCTCCTCTTCGGTCTTTGCGTTTCGGACGAAACATCGTATCTTCTCCGGGTCTTTCACCCCCGGTTCCACCTCGACGCCGCTCGCTGTATCGACGCCCCAGGGCCGAGCGATGCGCACGGCCTCCGCCACGTTCCGGGGCGTCAGCCCGCCGGCCAGGAGAATGGGACGGGACTCGGCCGCCCGGCGGGCGAGCTCCCAGTCGATCGTCCGGCCGGTCCCCCCTCTCATCCCGGGCACGCGAGCGTCCAGCAGATAGACCGCCGCAGTAAAGTCGCACATGCAGGCGAGGTCCTCTTCCGACCTGACGCGGAACGCCTTGATTACCGGCAGGTCAGCCAGGTCGCGGACGAACTCGGGCGACTCGGAACCGTGAAGCTGGACATAATCCGCTCCGACGGCGTCGGCTGTTGCCAGGACCTCGTCGCGGGGCGCATCGACGAACACCGCGACGGTCTGGACGCGGCCGTCCACGGCGTCCGCAATCTCACGTGCTTGCTCCAGTGTCACACAGCGGGGTGTTCCCGGCCAGAAGTTCAGGCCGATCATTTCGGCGCCCGCGTCTGCCGCGCACAAGGCGTCCTCGATCCGCTTCACACCGCAGATTTTCACCTGAACGGTCATTGTGCGCTCCTGCCGCCGCGTTCAATCGACCAGTTCAGTGCGGTGCGGGCCTCGCCGGACCCGGCCGATGACGTACGCCTGCTGGCCTTGTCGGTCGAGCCGCCGAATGATGGCCTGGGCGTAGGTCGGCGGTACGACGATCGTCATCCCGATCCCCATGTTGAACACCCTATACATCTCGGCCTCGTCGATATCGCCCAGCCGCTGGATCAGGTCGAAGATCGGGGGGCGGGGCCAGGCGCTCTTGCGAATTCGGGCACCGAGCTTTCTGGGCAGAGTGCGGGGTACATTGTCGATCAGCCCCCCGCCGGTGATGTTGGCGATCGCCCGTACGCCCGCTTTGACCTTATAGTGCCGGATGACCGCGTGCAGGGGCTGGGCATAGATGCGGGTGGGCCGGAGCAGTTCCTCGCCCAGGGTGCAGCCCAGCTCGTCGATATACTCGTCCAGTCCCAGGTTCGCATCCTCGAGCAACACCTTGCGGACGAGCGAGTATCCGTTCGAGTGCAGGCCGCTCGATGCGATGCCCACAATGGCGTCCCCCGGCCTTACTTTCTTGCCGCTGATCCGTCTCGACCGGTCCACGATGCCCACAGCGAAGCCGGCTAGGTCGTACTCGCCCTTTTTGTAGAATCCGGGCAGTTCGGCCCGCTCGCCGCCCAGCAGGGCGCAGCCCGCCTCGCGGCAGGCGCGGGCAATTCCCTTCACCACGTCGACCTGGACCTGGTTCGGGACCTCGGTAAAGGCGAGGTAGTCGAGGAAGAACAGCGGGGCCGCCCCGTTGGTGATCAGGTCGTTGATGCTCATCGCGACCAGGTCGAAACCGACGGTATGGTGTACCCCGGTTGCGAACGCGATCTTCAGCTTGGTGCCCACTCCGTCGGTGCTCCCGACGAGGACGGGGTCTTTGAACTCGCGGGAAAACAGTGTCTGGCGAGGGCCGGGCCGCATCTGGCCGCCGGACAACAGGGCCAGCTCGCCCGAGAACCCGGCGGGGATAGGGACAACGTCCGGGCCGTGTGTGCTCTCGACGGCCGAGCGGATGGCGTCGACGAATTCCTCATTTGCGTCGATATCGACGCCTGCATCTTTGTAGGCGGTTCCCATCAGCACGCTCCCAGCCCGCCGATGCCGGCGGACTCATCTAGATCGAACAACAGGTTCATATTCTGAACGGCTTGGCTGCACGCCCCTTTCAGCATATTGTCGAGGGCGGAGAAAACGAGCACCCCGCCGGACCCTGTCTGGCACTCGACCGCGATATCGCAGTAGTTCGTCCCCACGACGTTGGCCAGCCGGACATCGGTGCCCGAGTGCCGGACGCGGACGTAGTGCTCTTCGGTGTACGCCTCGGTCAGCGCTCGACGCAGCGTGGCGGGGTCGGTGTCCCCCTTCGGTTGGGCGAACACGGTGGACAGGATGCCCCGGTTGACCGGGATGAGGTGGGGGACGAACGTGAGGCGGATATCCTGCCCTGTGGCGGCGGCCAGCTCTTGCTCCATCTCGGGCCGGTGGCGGTGGCCGGCCACGGCGTAAGCCCGCATATCCTCGTTCACGTCGATGAACAGCTTCCCGCTGGTCCGGCCCGCCCCGGTCAGCCCGGACGCCGAACTGACGCGAATGCCGGCCGGGTCGATCAACCCCGCTTTGAGCAGCGGCACGAGCGGGAGGAGCACTGATGTCGGATAGCAGCCGGGGTTGGCGACCAGTCGGGCCGAGCGAATCTGTTCGCGGTACAGCTCGGGCAGTCCATAGACCGCCTCGGCGAGGAGCTCGGGTTGGGTGTGTTCCTGCCCGTACCACTGGCGATACAGGCCCGGGTCCTTCAGCCGGAACTCGCCGCCGATGTCGATGATCTTGAGCCCTGCGTCGAGCAACTGTGGGGCCAGTTCGAGCGATTCGGATGACTTGTGGGCGAGGATGGCCACGTCGGCCGCCCCGGCGATCTCGCCGGGTGTCGGCTCCAGAAAGTCGATGGCGAGCTGTCCCTCGAGCGGCGGCAGCACGTCGGAAACGGGCCGGCCGGCCGAGCTGTGCGAGCTCAGATAGGTGACTTCAACTTCCGGGTGCCCAACCAGCAGTCGGAGCAGATACTCCCCGACAAGGCCGCTGGCCCCGGTAACGGCAACACGGACCATTTTTCACCTCGTCGTATTCGGGCGAGAAGCGGCGGTCACCGGTCGGCGTCCTTCGGAGCGGCATCCGGCAACCGTGGCCAGAGAATACCAGAAAGGGCCACGAAAAGAAAGGGCAGGGCCACCCCGCGGACGAGGATGCTGGAGAAGACGGCACAGATTCCTGCACCCAGCACGGCAGCCGCCGAGCCGACGGCCAGTGCCCGGCCCGTGCTGTCTCTGGTCTGTCGGAAACCGCGAAGGTTCCGTCCGAGCAGCCACATCCCCAGCCACACCAGGGCGACGAACGCAAACGGGCCGTACTCGACAAAGGTGACCAGGTACATATTGAAGGAGTCCGGCTCGGCGACGCTGATGTTGAAATCGGGCACCGAGTCGGTGTCGGCCCGGCGGGTGTGAACCAGCCGGATTTCCGGGCGGACTGTATCGTTGTATCGCCCGGGGCCGGCCCCCCACAGCGTCTTGTTCAGTGTGCCCTGGATGCTCCTGGTCGCCGCGAACCATCGCTTGTATCGCACCGCCGTGTCATACTCGTCGTGCCCCGGTATCGGCTCGCCGGTACGAGTCCGGCGATCGAGATAGTTGTTGTACAGAAATGGCGAGGCCGAACTGACCACCGCGTCGGTGTGACGGGGCAGCGACAGGAATCCGGGCACCACGGTCAGCCCCAGAGTGATGGCGACGACCGTGCCCAGGAGGGCGGTCCGCGATTTGAGAGCGGCGACGAAAAGGCAGGCGACCGCAATGGCGATGAGCGCCCCGGCGGACAAGGTGACTGCCGCACCGAGGGCGACCAACAGCACCAGGGCGAACCGCTGCCAGGTGCGCTCCTCGTAAAGCCCGAGGGCGAACAGGAAGGGGAGGGCGGACGCGAAAAAAGCGCCGAGCACGTTCCGATTGCCGAACGTCCCCGCGATGGCGAACGCATTGCCCGCCTCCGACTCGGCACGGTATTGCCACAATGCGAAGACGACGATCGCCCCGACCACAATGCTGAACAGATCGACGGCGGCACGGAGCCGCTGCCGGGTGTCGATACAATTGGCGAAGATGAACCATCCGCCGATGAACACCCCGCCTAACTGGGCGATCCCGCCGACCCCGCCGCCCCACTGCCGGGTATAGATGGTCGATACGATCACCACCGCCAGGAGCACGAGCACGGGGAGCGCGGGGAACCGTATCTCGAAGAAGCGGAACGTCAGGACGACATACGCCGCCCACGCCAGGAAAGTGACCACCAGGAGCACATAGCCGGGGGTGATATGCACCCCGCCGACGCGGTGAATATCCACACGGTCGCCGCGCGGGATCTCGCGTGCCTCGCCTCCGATGTGCCAGCCCCATTGGGTACACATCAGGACGATGAGAAGGAGAGTGAGAATCCACAGGATGGTACGGGCTTTAGGCATTGGGTCCCTCGGGTCTGGAGTGCGTCGGGCGTTCGGTCACTTGGCTGCGATCTCGGCGGCCGGCGTGTTGAGCGGCTCCGGCAGACTCGCTGCCCCGTGTAACCCGGTCGATGCAGCCGGGCGTTCGCACTCTTTGTTCGGCCATCTGTATCCTTGTTATCCGGTTCTCCGGACTTTCTTCAGTTGGGCTTTGGCTTCCCAGTTCCACTTTTTCTCGGTGTCCGCGGCCAGGCAGCGTTTGAACGCCCGCACCGCCCGGCGTTTATTGCCGAGCGCCTGGTGAGTCATTCCCAGGTAGTAGCGGGCGTCGGCGTCCATCGAGTCCAGCTTCAGCACGGTGAGGAACTCGCCCCGGGCGCTCTCGTATGTCCCGGCGAGGTAGTGGTGCAGGCCGCGCTTGAAATGATAGTCCTTCCGCTCGCGACGCGGCTTCGATTCAAACTGCTTCGACAGGCGTGCGATGTCAACCAGGGCGAATATCCACACCCCGATCGCCCCGACGGTACACGCCACACGGACCTGCCGGCCCCGTTCGCGGACGGTTCGGTCCTCCGACCGTGTCATCTCTGTGCCGGCGACATAGCCGTTGATTGCGATGGCGAAGAGGGCGAAGAGAAGGAGCCCCCGCCATTGACGGCCGGCGTAGATGTGGCCGAGACCGGGTACGACCGTCAGCAACAGGACCGACCACTTTCGCTTCATGATTGTTCTCCCCGCCCTTATTTGAACGGCGATTCCAGGTCGTAGCGTTCGCTCAGCCGGTCGATCTCTTCCCGGTATTCGGGCTGATCGTCCCCGGTGGCGATCAGAGCGGCGAGGTGGTGAATCTTGCCGCGTGCCCAGCCGCGTGCGATGGTCGGGTCGTCGGTCAACACCTCGGGCAGCCGGTGCGAATAGACGAACTGTCGAGGCCCCTCGGCAGTCCGGCCGATAATTCCCAGAGCGATGTTGTCGCCCGGCCGGCACCGGCCGTGGACGACGATGGGTTCACCTCGGTAGAGGTTGGGCAGTTGCTCGGGATAGACCTTGTCCTCGCCGAAGCTGCCGAATCGTGCCCGGATATCCACAAGGATGGGGTGGCGGAAACGGCGAAGCAGTTCGCCGAGCTTTCTGCCCACGTCGTCGGTGTTGCGTGCGTGGGCGAACACCCCGCGGTTCCGATATACAAGCAGGTCCAGCAGGTAGCGATCGCCGTGCTCGGTCCCCGGGATGAGGGCCGATATGCTGTGGTTGGGCTGGGTCACCTCGCCCAGATCGGTGACGATCCGGCGCAGGTCGCGGACGCCTGCGGTGGCGTCGCCGTCGCTGATGAAGTAGATGTGGTTGGGCCGGTGGGCGTCGTCCCCCTCGCTCGGCAGATCCCCGACAACAGATACCAGTGCCTGGTAAACGTCGGTGCGGACTTGCCCCGGCTCCTTGCGGATGACCCGGGCCGCCCGGCGGATATTCTGGGCGGTAGCGGGCACGAAGTCGGCGAACGTCTTGAAGGTGAGTTCGCTGAACCGTACAACGTTGAACCGGTCCCCTTCGTTGAATCCCTCCGCCGCCTTGTCGCGGACCGCCGACTGGATGGCCCGGAGCATGTGTTGCCGTACGCTCGCCGAGATATCGACGACGAACAGGATGTTCTTCTGGAGAACGGGCAGTTGCAGGTCGTCGCTTTCGGTGATGGTCAGGCGGAAGAAGCGGTCGTCGTTCTCCGGTTCTGCGTACACGTCGATCTCGACGTTGAGGGGCAGCGGCTCCGCCTCGACCGGTTCGAAGTCGCGGGCGAAAAGCCGTTCGATTCCAGGGCTGAGGTCGGTGGTGGGCTCCATTCGCGGCGGCTCCAACCGGTGGGGCCGCTCGGGTGTGGTCGCGGTGGTTGGTTCGGGTGTCGTCGCAGCCCGGCGCGGTTGGGTCGGTCGGATGGCCCCCGTGAGCAGATCGGTGTCGGCCCGGAGTCGGGGCTCCGCCTTGATATGCACCGGCGGCGTTTCCTCGATGCGCCGCTCGCTCGGCTCATACACATCGAGTCCACGGCCGGGATCGACGATGTCGCGCTCTCCGTCGCGGAGGAGCAAGCGGGTTCTGTCCGAAAGTTCGGGCAGGGCAATGACCGGGAGTTCCTCTTCGGGATAGCGTGTTATCGGCTTGCGGTCCGGTTCGGGCCGCTGCGGGCCGCTTGGTTGCGTTCTCGGGAACAGATCGGGGGTGAGTTCGGGCGTCTCGGGCAGCAGCGAGATGCTCTCGGTCGGCTCGGGCGGGCCGACGGGATCCGGTCTGCTCGGGTCTGCCACGGCGGTGGACACCTCGACGGTCCGCGCCTCCGCCGCGTCGGGTGCGGGGGGCAGAATCTCTAACAGATGAAGGCCTTCGACGGACGCCAGGAGTAGGACGTGGAGAAAGACCGATATGATGAGCGGCAGGCCGAGCCACGATTTCGAGCGGGAATGTGGCCGTCTCGCCGGGCCTTGCAGCCCGGACATCGCACTCGAGCCCGGCTCCGGCGTGTCACTTCTTCTCGATAGTTCCATCTTCGGCCACGTGATAACCCAAGGGATCGAGGTCCTCTCTCATCCGGGCTGTCCATTGCGACGCGGGATAGTTCCTCGCCAACTGCTGCCAGAAGTTAATCGCTTCCTGGATATCGCGTGGGCCGCCCGCCCGGGCACGCGCCCGCCCGGCGAAGTAGAGCGCCTCGGGGGTAAATGTGTCGTGCCGATACAGCAGCCCGACGCGAGCGAACTGGCCCACGGCATCGCTGTACTCTTCTTTTGCGAGGTGGATATGGCCGAGTTTGAGGTCCGATCCGATTTTCAGCTCGCCACCGCCCTCCCGCGACACCTCGCGGTAGAGCGGCCGGGCCTCGTCGTATCTCCGCAGAGCGAACAAGGACTCGGCCTTGTCGAACTTGCTGCGAAGCACCAGCTCGCTCTGCGGGCGCTTCTCGATTAGTTCATCGGCATATTGGATCACCGCCTCGTGATCGGCCGGCTCGAGGGAGCCGTGCAGGTCGATCAGTTGATAGAGTGCCCGGTCCATGTTCTCCGATTGCGGACGGGCTTCCCGGAAGGCCTGAAATGCCTCGATGGCGGACTCGATGTCTTCGTGCTGTCGGAACCAGCTTCCGACCCAGAAGTAGATGTCTTCCGACTTGATCTGTTCGGGGTGTTCCTTCGCTATGGCGAGGAAGTCGCGGGCGGCTTTGCCGAACGCATCGCCGGCCTCCTCCCCCAGGCGGTTCGCCTTCTCCTCCAGAGCGCCCTTGGCGTCGGCGTCGTCTGCCTGTTCCGCCGCTGTGGCCGCCTCGGACGCCCCACGATTCAACGTTTCGCCCAGCCGATATCGCAATTCGGCGATGGAGCGTCGAATGGTCTTGTCTTCCGGCGGGTCGTGCTCGAGAGACCGCTGGAAGCTCTGCTCGGCACGTCGGTAGGCGGCGACGGCCGCATCGATCTCGTCATCGTTGGAGTGCGTGTCGGCTTGTATCCGGTGATGGCGGGCCAGCCAATAGTGAACGGAGCCGATGTGTTCGCCGTCGGGATATGTTTCGACATACTTGGTGAGGGCATCGTCCATCCGGTCGAAGCGTCCCATCCTGGCGTAGCAGACGCCTTGCTGATACATCGCCTCGGCCTGTTCGGAGCCGCGCGGGACCATTTCGATGAACCGTTGATAGCGTTCGGCTGCGTCTTCATACTGTTCGAGTCCCTGGTAGAGTGCGGCAGACTCGTACAGGGCGTCCTGGGCTCGCCGGTGCTCTTTCTGCTTCTCGACGAACGCATCGTATGCCCTGGCCGCCCGCTCGGTCTGGCCCGCCCGGTGATGGGAGTACGCGATGCGATAGAGGGCGTCGTGGTAGTTCGGGTCGTGCTCTTCGATTCGTTCGTAATAGGAGATCGCCTGTTGGTAGTCGCCCAGTGCCCGGTGGCCCTCGCCGGCCAGGAAGACGACCTCGTCGATGTAGTCGCTGGCCGGGAACATCCGCCTGAACGCGGCGGCGGCGGCCACCAGGTTGCGGGCGCGTTCCTCGCCGAGGTGATAGTAAGACCAGCAGAGCCGGTAGGCGGCGTCCTCCGCCATCCCGCCCTGTTTGACCTCGTCCAGCAGTTTTTCGAGCGCGGCGGCGGCTTCGGCCCACTCTTCCCGCTCGAAGTGCACGACGCCGATGATGTACGAGCACTGCTCCCGGATGCTCATCCCTTCGGTTTCGGGTGTCGGCTCATACGCCTCGAGCAATGCACGGGCGGCCTGCATTGCCTCGTCGTTTCTTTCCAGGCCCAGGTATGATCGGGCGATGCCGAGAGCAGCGTGGAACCTGTACCGGCTATCGTCGCCGATTCGCCTGTACGCGGCCAGTGCCCGGTCGTACTGCTCGATGGCGAGACGGGCGTCGGCCAGCTTGAGCAGCAGGTCCTCGTCCTCGTCGAGGTCGGGTTGGTCGGCGAGGAGTGTGTCGATGGTATTCGCAGCTTGCTCGAACTGGTTTTTCCTGGTGTGGGCGTTGGCGAGAACAATCAACGCATACCGACGGAGCGGGGTGTCTTCCGGCGCCTCGGCCACTCGGGTCAAATGCTCGATGGCCGCCTCGTGCTGGCCCAGGTCATAGCGTGCTCGGCCGAGGAAATGGTGAGCTCGAACGGCAAGCTCGTCGTCCACCTCGTCCTGTTCGAGGAGGGCCGACAGGTCGTCGATCGCCCCCTCTGCGTCGCTCGTAAGATATCTGATGTGCCCGGACCGGAAAAAGCTGTCGTTAAAACGCTCGCCGTTCGGGAATTCCTTGCGGAGTGCCACCAGCTCGGCCATTGCCTGTTCGTAGTGCTCGGGGTCGTCTTCCCCCATTGCGTAGTAGCACATGGCGAGTTGATAGCGTGCTTCTTCGCGGCGCGGGTCTTCGGGATATTCGTTCAGGAACTTGCGGAGCTGGGGGGCGGCCGTCGCATAGGACTGAAGTTGGAGGAGCCGTTCGGCGAACTCCCACTGCATGTCCGCATCGTCGTTCGCGTTATCGGCCGGGGCGGCCGCGGCGAAGATCAGGCATGCTGCCACAGCGCCTGCGAGCAGGAGTGCCATCGGGCCATGTTTGTCAACCGGGCTGCCTGGTTTGCTCATCTCTGGTCACAAATGATACTTTGGTGATGCCGGCGGCGGCACAGGCGTCCAAGACGTTGAGCACCGACTGGTGCTCGGCCCTCGGGTGGGCCCGTACCACGACAGATACCGGCCGGGTGACCGACCGGTGCAAAATGCTCAACTTCTTTCGGAGGTCGTCCACGGTCACCACCGCGTTATCGACGACCAGCGTACCGTCCCGGGCGACATTGACCACCACTTCCTCCGGCTCGGCACGCCGTTCGACCGAGGCCGAGGCCCCGGGCAGGTCCATCGGCAGTTCCGCCTCCTGTGCCCGCACGCCGCTGAGGATGAAAAAGATCAGCAGGAGGAACACGATGTCGATCATCGGTGCGAGCTGAAACGACTCCTGCCGCTCCTCGAAGACCTTCCTGAAGTTCATCACTGGTCCTCACCCGGAGCAAGAGCTTCGCTCAGCTCCTCCGCCACCTGCTCCATGTCGGTGGTCGCCTGGAGCAGTTTGCCCCGGAAGTAATAGAAGCAGGCCATTGCGGGAATTCCGATGGTGAGTCCGACAGCCGTCGTCCCAAGCGCCCGGTAGATTGCGGCTGCGAGGGCCATCGACCGGCCGCCTTCCTCGCCCATCGCCCTGAACGCCATCAGCATCCCCATCACCGTGCCCAACAGGCCCAGCATGGGGGAGATCACGCCGATGTTCGACAGGTAGTTGATCTTCTGGAAGAGGTGTGAGGCCTCGCGAGAGCCGGCCGCCTGGCTGGCGTCGCGAATCTTGTGGGGCGGCTCGCCCGCCTTGCGGAGAGCGGCCAGCGCTACGCGGCTGAATACCACGTTCTCCTGCTGGCAGGCGGTTATCGCTTCCTGGACCTCGCGCCGGGCGATGTGGCCGCTCAACCGATCGAGGAATTCCCGGGGCATGATGCGCTTTGTGCGGATGGTGATCCCGCAGTGGATCGCCCAGGCGACGGCGAATATCGACAACACGCCGAGGAAGGCCATGATCAGACCACCCTGACGCATCAGTTCCCAGACACCCTTGGCTCGGATCCCGAGAAGGAACCAGTTCCGCGACCAGAACCGCCCGTCTTCATAGTAAACCGCGTCCTCGACGGTTACGGATTGGCCGTCGGAATTGACAACGCGAACGGGGACAGGCCCGCCGGCCCGCGAGGGCGGCACCAGTGCCAGGATCCGCGTCCCCTGCCAGTTGACATCAACCTCGGTGCAGGGCTCACCGCCGACCTCGACGCGGATGTCGGGCGGGGCACCGGTCTCGAAATTCGCACCGAGGATGGTGATACGAGTGTCCCCGTCCCGACTGACGATCACCGGCTCCACGCTGCGAATGAGCGGGCCGGCCCCGATGCCGTCCGCACGAAGCACCGACGGTGACAGGAGAAACAGGAACAGGATGAGTGGGATGACACGGGATCCGGACTTCAAGGGCATGGACTCCGTAAGGTGTTGGCCGGACGGTTCAAGCGACCTTTCCGCTTAACAAAGTATATCAGCTTATAACCGGCCGAGTCAAGCCGGAGAATCGCTATGAATCGCTCCGGCCCTTGCCGCCGCTTTCATTGTTTTCCCCGGGGATGCACGGTATCCTCTATAATGAGGAACCCGACACGGCTCCTCCCCCTGAGGATATTTGCTGTTCTATCCGGAGGTGACGCGATGCATTGCCGAACGCTTGTCGTCTGCGTAATCTTGTTGTCAGCGGCGGCCGCCGTCTATGCCGAACGCCTCGAACTCGGTGACCTCGATATCCCGGTCGAACGGCTGCCGGGATGGCGCCCGGGCATCGAGGGCGGTATTCCGGAGGTCCCGGTCCGGGCCGATGCCCGGCATCACGGGGCCAGGGGCGACGGCGAACACGATGACGCACCGGCCATCCAGGCGGCGATCGACGCCGTCGAACCGCCGGGAGCCGTCTTCCTGCCCGAAGGGACATATCTGCTCAAGGAGACGCTGCGGCTGCGTTCCGGCGTGGTCCTCCGCGGGGCCGGGCCGGAGAAGACCCGGCTCCGAGCCGAGATTCAGGGCGAACATACCCCGGTTATCGACATCCAGGGCCGTGGGGCAGGGCAAGCCCTGCGCGACCTCCCCCTGAAATCGGGGTTCGAAGCGGGCAGCACCGAACTGGTGCTGGAAGAGCCGGCCGACCTGCGGCCAGGCCAATATGTCGAAGTCTATTGCGATAACGACCCCGAATTGCATTACACCCGCCGGCAGTGGGATGCCGCCTGGGCACAGAACGTAGTGGGCCAGGTGCTCCGCGTAAAGGCCGTCCGGGACACGACGCTGGAGTTGGACCGCCCACTGCGGCTGTCATACCGCGAGGCGTTACGCCCGCGCATCACCGTGTTCGACGCCGTCGAGCGGGCGGGGGTCGAAGACCTGCATATTCGGCGGGCGAACGACAGGTTGTCGTACATCGTCCACATAAACCGGGGCGCAGATTGCTGGGTCCGCAACTGCCACACCGAGTATTGCGTCCGGGCACACGTCTGGATACGTCGGAGCCGGGGCATCGTCGTTCGCGACAGCTTGATGCACCACGCTCACGAGTACGGCGGGGGCGGGCACGGGTACGGGGTGGTCGCCGGGCGCTGGGCCACGGACTGCCTGATCGAGAACAATGTCTTCGACCATCTCCGCCACGCGATGATGACCAAGGAGGGGGCGAACGGGAACGTGTTCGGCTACAACGCCTCGTACCGCTGCACACACAACTGCGATATATCCGTGCACGGCCACTACTCGTACATGAACCTGTTCGAGGGGAACACCGTCCAGCGGATCGTCTATGCCGACTGGTGGGGGCCGACCGGGCCCTACACCACGAGTTTCCGGAACCGGGTCGAGAACGCGGGCTTGAACGTGGGCGGCCCGGCGATCGAGGTGCGGGACCACTCCCACGACGCGAACATCCTGCTCAACACGCTGGTCCGGAGAGGCGTCAGGGTCACCGGCGGCAGCCGGCGGGCCCACGTCGAGAAGAACCTGTTTCTGCGGGCGGGACCGCTTGGCGCCGACGCACTCCCTCTCCCCTCCGGCCCTCCGCCCGATTGGGAGCTTCCCGCCTCGCTTTATCTCGCCGAGCGGCCGGACTGGTGGGGCGAACGGCCCTGGCCGGCCATCGGGGCCGACGTCGATCTGCGTACGCTGAACGCGGGCGAACCGCTGCAGCCCACGCCGGCCGAGCAGCGGTATCGCGAGTACAAACGTAACTCCGAGGACTGAACGGTGGATGCGCCAAAGCGGGATGCGTCAAGATACATGATCTCGGCGGTCGAGCCGGAGGACATCGCCGACGTGCTCCGACTGTACGCCGGGATATTCTGCCAGAGCGAACCCCTGACATGCTGGCTGGGGTTTCCCGAAGAACGAATCATCGCAATCGCAAGGGCATTGTACTTGCGACCGGGCGACCGGCCTCAACAGAGGGGGGTCTGGCTCAAGGCGACCATGGAGGGGGATGCGACCGGCCCCGCTGCTTTTCTTGTCGCGTCGGATATACGCGATCAAGACCCAGCCGAGCCGCCAGAGGGATTGACCGCCCGGGAGCTGGCGAAAGTCCCACCGCTGGAGGGCTTCCTGAAAGAGCTCAGGCGGCCTTTGGAGAGGCAATACTCGCCGGTGAAGGGGGAATGCCTCCACATATCCGCAATCGGGGTCGCGTCAGGTTATCAAGGGCTCGGCATTGCAACGCGGTTGCTGGGGGAGGCGCTCGAGCAGGCCCGGACGCGCGGTTACCGGCTTGCCGCCTCGGAATGCACCGGCCCGGCATCGCTCCAATGCCACAGGAAATGCGGTTTCAAAAGCATCCATAGTGTCGAATACAGGACGTTTGAATTTGAAGGTGCCCGGCCTTTTGCCAATATCGACGGGGTGTGCCACCTGGTGCTGAAGGAGCTTTCTTAGAGGACTCGCCGTTCGGACAATGGCCGGGGAGGTTATGTTTCCAGCATCTGGTGATTTTCCGCAACATGCCATGTTGCCGAAACGCAACGTTTCTAAGCGATTGACATGTTTCTGTTTATGGAATAATGGTCGATTCTGGCGTCAGGGACGTTGCAAAAAAACAACATGGGCATCGCGGCGGCCAGGGTATCCGGTTGGAATTCTGAACACGCAAGCTAATGGGATATAACAACTAGCGTTCTATACTCAAAAAAAAAACGGGGCATTCGGAATCTTTGGCACGCCATTCGCAGTTGTTTTCATCATGAAGCACATCCGTATTTTGGTTTAAGGAGAAGCGAGGATGGCATTGAGAAGGTTTTTCGTTGGGTTGGTTTCGGCGCTGGTTTTTTGTGCTGGGCTGTCTGTCGCAACATACGCGGGACCGGTTATTCCTCCGTCGGACGCTGGTGTGTGGATGTACTCCTGGAGCGCGGCGGAAGAAGCTGGGGCTCAACTGCACCTTAATACAAATATCCCGACGGCTCTTACAGGAGCGGACGTCGCGGAGATCATCGGTGCAGATATGTTTCACAACAGCGGCTTCGACGGTTCCGGTACGGTCAGTTCGAACATCGAAGCCGGGCATGTCTGGGGCGGGCACGAGACGCTGACCCACGTGACCAGTTTTACCAATCACTCCGACGCGTATGACAACCCACACCGCCACGCCACACAGGTCGGCATGATGATCGGAGGACGGCAGACCCCGGGCGGCGGGGTTCATCAGGAGGGGATTTCCCCGGAAACCGACCTTCGGTCGGCCGCCATCGCTACCTCAGACTGGGATGGAAGCGGAGGTTTCACCCTCACGCTCGGGGCACTCGCTTACGCATTGAGTTCGACCGAATCCGGATTCGGGACGGCCGACGTGATCAACGCAAGTTGGGGGGCGCCGTACCCATCCGGCGATCACTGGACCGCACAAATACCCGACGCTCTCGCTTATGACAACCCCGGCACCACCTTCGTTGTGGCAGCCGGGAACGAAGGCCCCGGCACGAACACAGTCCTGTCGCCCGGCTCCGGTTATAACAATATCACCGTCGGGGCGCTCCAGAACGATGGGAACAACAATTACGACGCCATCGCCGGCTTCAGCAGCCGCGGCCCACAGGCCTACTGGGATCCGGTTAACGGAACTATAGATGCCGAAGACGCCCGGCGTGGTGCGGTCGATATCGTCGCACCGGGCAACCACCTGGTCTCCGCCCACTATGAAGCAGACAACCCCGGAGTAACAAACCTCTACGCATCTCCTCTAAGCGGCACGAGTTACTCTGCACCGATCGTCGCCGGCGGTGTGGCCCTGATGCACGACGCAGCCCGGCAGATGGAACTGCCCGATGCCGCACACGACGCCCGCGTCATCAAGGCGAACCTGCTCAACGCCGCCTGGAAACCCGATGGCTGGACAAATAATCAGACCTCTCACCCGAACGGATACGGCGGGGTGACGACCAACCAGGCGCTGGATTTCACCTACGGCGCCGGAGCGCTCGACCTCGGTCGCACTTACACGCAATACCTGACCGGACAGACGGGCATCGAGGGGATGGACGGGGGCACGACCAGCGAAGTCATCGGCTGGGATTTTGCCGAGGTCGAGTTGGGCGGAGAAACCGATGTGGTTATCGATACCCCGCTGGCCGGCGGGTCCGAATTTCGGGCCACGCTCACCTGGTTCCGCGAAAGGAATTATATTGAGGAAGAAGAAACCGTCTCTGTGCTCGAGGCCGGCTTCGCCAACCTTGATCTCCAGGTCTGGGACAGCGAATTCAGCACTCTTTACGCCGAGTCGCTCGATACTTACACTCCCGTCGAGCACCTCGTCTTCGACCTCCCGACAACCGGGCTCTACGGCCTCCGCGTCGTTTATGAAGAAAACATCTTCGGCGATATCGACAGTGCCGAGTTCGGGCTGGCCTGGTGGGGAGAGGCGGGCATTATGGACGACCCGCCGGTTCATCATCCCATCCCCGAACCGGGCGCGCTTACCCTGCTGGCGTTCGGGCTGGTGATTGTGAAGCGGCGTCGCAGGCGGTGACGACCGACGGGCGGTTGTATACCGGGCGCGAGAGATGATGTCTGCCCCGATACCCTGCGGCCGGCTAGTCCCCGCGCTTACTCGGGGCCGAGTGTCGTATAGTCGGTGATGGTCAGCGGCGCGGGCAACGGGCCATGCCGCAGAGCGACCGCCATCTGCTCGATGGGCTCGTTGTCCAGCAGGCCGATCGTCTCCAAGCCGCCGGTCTCGATCGGGCCCAGGCAGCGATATCCGACGCGGATGTAGCCGTCGACGATGAGTGCGACGGGAGCGTCCGGTCTCCTCGCCTGTGCCTCGACCAGCCGTTCCGTATCCCCCGGGTGGAACTCGAACCGCAGGTGGCTCTCGCGGATGAACCCTTCCGTCCAGAACGACACCTCGCGGAAGCCGGTCGGCTGCAGGATCGGCTGGTCTTCGACGATGCAGGGGATCAACTTCATGACCGGCTTGCCGGTCTCCTCGTCGTACCGGAAGCAGGTTTCGAGATATTCCATCACGACGTAGCCGTCGGGCGGTCCGTGTTCCTGGGCGTCGGGCGCCTCCCTCTGGTCGTGGTACATGAACCGGAACTCGGCTTTTCCCTGGGGCATGAGTAGACCGGCGAGCTCGCCTGGCCCGCCTCGCTTCTGGTAGCCGAGGGTCAGTGTGCCGTCGATGTTGGGCCTGATCCGCGCCTCCCACGAGGGGTGGGCCAACTCCTCGAGACGGGCCTGAAGAAGCCCGAGTGCCCGGTCACGCTCCTCGGCGGTCACCTCCCGCTCGAAAGCGAGGGTGTAGTAATGCCACTCGACCGGGGGCCGGCCGTACACATAGACGAGGAACATGAACGGCAGGGCAAATATCAGCGAGTATTTTATGCTCTTGAGCGCAAGCTTTGATATATCAATCATTGGCCCTCATTTCTGGCTGGAGGCCCTGTCGGTTCGGTCGGCTTGCCGGAGTTATTTTTCGTCCGGACTGATGAGTTCGCGGCCGCCCATGTAGGGGCGGACCGGTTCGGGCACCCGGACGCATCCGTCTTCGGTCTGGTATTGCTCGATGATGGTCAGGAGCAGCCGGGCGAGGGCAACGCCCGATCCGTTCAGAGTGTGCACGTACTGGGGTTTCCCCCCCTTTTCCCTGAATCGTATGTCGGCCCGACGTGCCTGGAAGTCGGTGAAATTGCTGCACGATGAGACCTCGAGCCACCGTTTAATGCCCGGCGCCCAGATTTCGATGTCGTAGCAGTCGGCGGCGGCAAAGCTCAACTCGCCGGTGCACAGTTTCAGTACGCGGTACTCGATATTTAGCCGCTGGAGCACCTCCTCGGCCTCGCCAAGAAGTGTCGCCAGCCGGTCCCGCGATTCCTCGGGCCGGACAAAGTTTACCATCTCGACCTTGTCGAACTGGTGGATGCGCATCAGGCCGCGAGTGTCACGCCCGTAGCTGCCCGCCTCGCGACGGAAGCACGGGCTGTACGCGGTGTACTTGACGGGCAGGTCGTCGGCGTCGATCACCTGCTCCCGGTGGATGTTGGTCACCGGCACCTCGGCGGTCGGGATGAGGAACAGGTCGTCGACGTCGCACCGGTACATGTCGTCCTCGAGCTTCGGCAGTTGCCCGGTGCCGGTGGTCGCGGCCCGGTTTGCCACAAACGGGGTGGAGACCTCGGTGTATCCGTGCTCGTTCACGTGCAGGTCGAGCATAAACTGGATCAGGGCACGTTCCAGCCGAGCGCCGGCCCCTTTATAGACGGCGAAGAACGGCCCGGCGATCCGAGTCCCCGCCTCGAAGTCGATGATGTCCAGCTCCCGGGCGATATCCCAGTGGGGTTTCGGCTCGAAGTCGAACTCGACACGGTCGCCGAACTGTTTGACCTCGGCGTTCGCCTTCTCGGTTCGCCCGACAGGCACGTCGTCGGCCGGGATGTTCGGGAATGTGAGGGCCAGCCGCTGGGCGCGTTCCTCCACGCCGGACAGAACATCCTCGATTCCCTTGATCTTGTCCGAGATGTTCCGAGTCTGCTCGATCAGGTCGGCGGCGTCTTCGCCGGACCGCTTGAGCTCGGCGACCTTGTCCGAGTTGACGTTGCGCTGTCGGCGGAGGTCCTCGACCTCCTGGATCAAGCTGCGGCGCTTCTCGTCAACAGCGAGGAAGCCCTCGATGTCTGCCGGTTCGCCCTTGTTTTCTGCCGCACGGGCCACCGTGTCGGGCGACTCGCGAATGAGGTTCATATCAAGCATACGCGTTATCCAATCGAACGAAGTCCTTGTCTACCTGTATTCTAGAAAGGTACCGTAAAAATGCAAGATGAGCGGCTCGCGGGCGATGGGGAAACTGCTCGCGGACGCCCCGTGTGCTCGCTGGGCAGGGACCGTTTCGGGACAGCGGCTTATCGTTCGTCGATCCGCCCGATTGCCCAGTCCGCCTCGGCACGGATGTAGGCGTGCGGGTCGGATTTGGCGACGCGGCGGAGCGCGGGCAGGGCCTTCCTGGTCCCGATGCGGCCCAGCCCGGCCGTGGCCGCCTGCCGCACCCAGCGAGATTCGTCGGACAGGGCCTGTATCAGGCCGGGCTCGGCTTCCTGCCGGCCGCATTCTGCCAGGCCGGAAGCGGCTCGATATCGCAGATATCGGTCCCGATGGTCGAGCATACGGCTCAGGCCGGATAGGCCTTCGCACGCCCCGGCCTTCGCCAGGGCGGCGTCCACTCGACCCCGGCCGACGGTATCGCAGTCCTTCCGCCGGGCGACAGCGTCCTCGGCGACGTCCGGGCCGCCGATTCGCACCAGGGCATCGAGTTCAGCCGCGAGGATTTCCTTATTATGCTCGCTCTCGATGGCCTTCCTGAGTGCGGGCAGTGCGGCGTGATCGTTCCGCAGGGCGAGCAGATCGGCGATTTTCGCCCGCTCTTCCCCCCGCGCCGTCTCGAACTCAGCGACGAGTTCTGCCGTCGGCCCTTCGCGGACGAGCAGTTCGAGGTACAGCCCTCTCGCCCATTTCCGTTTTTTCTTCATCGCCTTTTTCAGCTCGCGGCGGGCGTCCTCGCCGCCGATCGCGATCATCGCCGTGATGCCGCTGTCGCGTATCCAGTCGCCCTTCGAGTTCCAGATGATGTCGGCGGCCGTCTCGATGGTCGGGTCGCGGTCGAGTCTCTTGATATCGGCCCGCATCGCCTCGATCTTCTCGATATCGCGGATTTCCCGGCGTTGGACGTCCGGCGGGGTGGACATCAGCGGGTGCGGCCCGTCGCTTACCGGTGGGCGCGCCGCCCATTCCAGCATCAGCGACTGGTTGCGGACCTTCTGTTCGTCCACGTCGAACCGGTACGACTGGCTCTTCCTGGTGACCAGCCCGGTGTGGTCAAGCTGCTTCCCGCCCTGTCGCCACCGGTGAGTGACCTGCAGCCCGCCTCTCGGCGCACGGTTCTGCCCGGACTGGCAGCCCCACACGAGCCGGACTTCACAGAGCTTCCCGCCGTTCTGTTGGCCGCGGGCCAGCTCGAATTTTATGAACACCCGCTGCCCCGGTCTGGGGAGCGGGATGTCGTGGTTGGTCTCGAAGCACCAATGGCCGAGGTACGGTGCCGGGTCAACATCATCGAGCAGGGCCCAGTCCGTCGGCTCATCAACGGCGTAGTAGATGCGGAATCGCTCTTCCGGGACCGGGGGGCGGGAGCAACGGAAGGAGCCGCCGACTTTCGCCCAGGCCACCTGTTCGCCCTCCGGTGCCGCCATCTCGTATACGACGTGCCCGCTCTTGCCGGCGTCGGGACAGAGTGCCGCGCCTCGGCCGGTCTGGAGCCGCAGCCCGTTCATCTTTCGGACGAGCCGGTCGTGCGCCTGCTTCAATGTGCCGGTGTACTGGATCGTCTGCTCATAAACGTTCGGACCGGGCTGCAGCGAGACGGTCATCTCGTTCCGGCCGGGCCGGACGGCGGGCAGGGTTTTGGGGTTGAGTTGGCAGGCGGTATCCACGCCGAGGTCGAGGATGCGGGCGTCGCCCGGCTGTCGTACCGAGGCGAGTTCGAGCCGGACCCGGTATCCGTACCGGCCTGCGACGTGTTGGGAGAGATCGACGGCGAAGTCGAACTCCCCGGTCTCCGACGCCTTCCACACCGTCTTCCAGCTAGCGCCCTCGTCCGTCGAGAGCAGGAGGTTGATTCGGTCGGCGTTGGTCCGCCGCCTGCATCTGCCCGATACGACAGCGGCCCCGGTGATGGTCGTGTCCTCGGCGGCGATGTTCCCCGGCCAGCCGACGATGATGTAGGGCAGCCGGACGCGGAAGTCGGCCCGGGCCGGTTGTTTCGGTTCCGACGGGCCGAAACCCTGGCCGGCGTTGTCGATGTTCTCGCTGTGGCAGACGCCGTCTTCGAGGTCCCTGGCCCCGCTGCCCAGGTCGGGCCGGTAGATGAGCAGCCCGTTGCCGTAGGTGAGCGGGCGGCCGTCCTCGTCGCGCGGCGCCTGGTCATAAAGCTCGCCGTAGGGGTCGCGCGGGCCGGTCCACGGGTCCCCGTAGCCGTTTCTCTTGTACTCGTTTGTCACGGCGGGGTACCATTGCCACTTGCCGACGTTGTCCCACGAGCCGATGAACCGCTCGCCCGGTCGAAGCCCGAGGTGCATCGGGTGGGTCGTCCGGTATTTATCGAACTGACGGTAGTGGACGTGCTGGTTGAGCATGTAGCCGGCGAAGATGTGTTTCTGCTCGTAGGGCGCCCTGGGGGCGGTGCCGGCGGGGAAGAACGGTTCGCTCGGGCCGGGCGGGTCGAGGACGAGTTCGGGCCGGCCTCGATAATCCGCCATCGACGCGATGGTCCCGTCGGGCAGGCGTGAGAACCCCCGTTGGTCGTGGTCGAGCAGGTGGTAGCGGCCCTCGTAATAGACCTCGGCGAGCACGTGGCCCCCGATGCCGCCCGACCGGCCCTCCATCCCGGCTGCCTCCCACAGGGCTTCGCCCAGCGAGCGGATGGCGTAGCAATAGGTGTAGCCGTACACGTTCAACAGCTTGAGTGCGTCGTACACGACGTCGAACTCGTGCACTCGGCGGTCGTTCTCCTTCGGGGCGGGCCAGTGGTAGGTGTGTTCCCAGCAGAAGCGCCAGATCGCGATCGCCTTCTCTTCCGGGGTCATGCCCGGCTCGATGATCGTCTCGATGATCGACTCGAGACTGCTGGTATCGACGGTATGTATGCTGACAATTTTGGGGCTGACGATATGCACTCCGGTTCTCCTCTATCGGATCAGGCCAATATATTTCATTAGACCGGGGGAGGGCGGGGGTGTCAACCGTGCCGGATGGCGGTTATGAGTTCGTGGCGCGTTCCTCGTCGAACGACACTTGAATCCATATCCCCAGACAGCCGAGGACGATCCAGGCGGCGATGAGCAGGGCCGCCGTGCCGCCCAGTTCTCGCCCCCCTTCTGGCCCCACGGCCAGGTATCGTTGATAGGCCTCGACCGGGGTCAGGCCGGCGGCGAGCATCCACAGTCCGCCCACCACAAGAGCCGCTCCGTTCAGGGCGGCTGCGGTGATGATCACGTATTTCTCGAGAAAAAGGGCGAGCATGCCGCCCAGCGCGGCGAGCAGAGCCACCACCACGAGGCGGAGATGAACGCCCGCATGGATCGCGGCCCCCGCACCGATCAGCCCGCCCAATGTGGCCCCGATGACAAACACCCCGAGCATGTACGCGATGATCATCAGCACACCGCCGAGGACGGCGCCGAGCAGCCCGCAGAACAGGGCCGCCGCCTGGTTGCCCGGCCACAAGTGCGCCCCGCCGGCCGCAGCGGCATACCCGCCGACCAGCGCCCCGAACAGCCCGAGGGCGGGCTTCAGCGCCCGGCGCCCCCAGAAACAGAGGAACACGCCGGTCACCACCGCCAGGACGGCGGGTGCCTTCTCGACCATGTCCGGCCCGAGTGCGGCCCGCATATCCAATGCTGATACAGGCATGTCGAACGAGGGACAGAGCTGCGAACAGATTAGCACACCGGCGGTATTCAACAAGTCAGCGTCCTCCTCCAGTCATTCCCGGCGTCGGTCCCGGATTAAGTCAAAATAGGCAAGTGCGTTCTCGACGGGCACGTTCGGCGGGATGTGGTTTCCCACGGCAATGAAATATCCGGGGCAGCGGCGTCCCAGCTCGATACAACGCTCGACCTCGGCGGCGATGTCGGCTTTCGTGCCGAAGGTCAACACCCGCGTGTCCACGTTCCCGATGACCACTTTCGTCCGGCCGTACCGCTCGATGATCCCGGCCAGGTCGGTCTGCGGCTCGCAGAAAAAACCGTCGGTCCCGGCATCGGCGATATCGTCCACGAACGCATCCATATTCGCGTCCGAACAGAATAGCACGATCTTGCCCGCATCCTTCAGCATCCGCCACAGTGTCCGGTAGCGGGGGAAGATGTACCGCCGGTACCAGTCGGGATGGAAGACAGGGCCGTGTTTCCACACGATGTCGTCGTGGGCGATGAACACGGGCGCCGACGTGCGGGCCCACGCCTCGTAGTTGGCGGATGAGATGCGATAAAAGCC
>PUPC01000004.1 GCA_003553185.1 Planctomycetota bacterium
ACTCGCCAACCACTTTGTCCGGAAATACGACCAGCCGTATCTCAAGCAGCAGGTTTACTTGCGGCCACATCCGGCTGAACTGCGGCTGCGGAATCACGTATGACGCCGCCCGGCGGGTGAAAGCCCCGTCCGCGAGCGCCTTTCCGGACATCTCCGCTCACGGATGCCCGGCGATGTCAGGCGGTCTCCTCAAGTGCCTTCATCAAGTTGGGCACGGTCTTCTTTGGGCTGACCTTGTACCACGCCTGAAGGACGTCGCCCTGTTCATCGATCAGAAACGCCGACCGTATCATCCCCATGTATTTCTTGCCGAACATCGACTTCTCGCCCCATACGCCGTACGCCTCGGCGACGGTGTGATCTTCGTCACACAGAAGCGGGAACCCGAGTCGATGCTTCTGGTCGAACTTCGCCTGTGCAGACGGCCCGTCCGGGCTGATCCCAACTGCAGCCACGCCGGCCTCTGCCAGTTGGGGCAGGGCGTCGCGCACGGCACATGCCTGGATGGTGCAGCCGGGGGTGCTTGCCTTGGGGTAGAAATATACCAACAGGCGTCGGCCATTGAAATCGGACAGCGTGACCGTATTCCCCTCCTGGTCCTTGAGTTCAAATTCCGGTGCCCTGGAACCCGCTGTGAGTTGCTCCATCTTTTCCACCTCCTGTTTCGTTGTTTTCTGAACCTCTGCTGCAGAACCGGCCGTTTACCGAGATCGACGCGGTCCCTGCATCATCATCCGCCCTCTCCAAATACGACGAGCGCGGCAAACGCGGTGAAGCCGGCTCCGAACGACAGGAGCACGCCCAGGTCGCCCGATTGCGGGTTCGCCCGGTCGAGGATGCGCCGGAGTGCGAACAGGACGGTGGGTGAGGACATGTTCCCGTATTCGCGGAATACGTCGTATGACGCCTGAAGTTCGCTGTCGTTGAACTTGAATGCTTCAGCGACTCGGTCCAGGACCGCCGTTCCTCCCGCGTGGACAGCCCATTGACTCACGTCGCCCTGATGCAGCTTGTTCCGTTCCAGCAGTCGCTCGGTCACCTCACGCACCAGCCGTGCGCCGATCAGGGGAACGCGCGTACTGAGGGTGTTTCTCAGCCGGCCGTCCTGCCAGCGGTAGCGCAGGGCCTCCCGATGATTGGGGTACACGCCCGATTCAAAATCGAGGACGCTCAGCAGGCACCGCGAACTGTCGCGATCCAGAACCGCGCCGGCCGCCCCGTCTCCGAATATGCAATTGCTTATCACGAGGTCGCGCTCCGGGCCCATAAACAGAGTGGCGGAGCAGACCTCGAAGGCCACCGAGAGGGCCGGGCCGTCCGAAGCTACGGTTCCGGCCGCACATTCCCAGTTGGGCAAGGCCCCGCCGCACCCCATGCCCATCAGGTCGAATACGCGCACCGAGTCGCTCAGCCCGAGGTCCTCGACCAGATAGGATGACATCGCCGGGCAGAGGTATCCTGTGCAGGTGTTTGTGACGAGCGTGCGCACCTGTTTCGGGTCGAGGTCCGCCGCGAGCAGCGCGGCCCGACCAGCGTCAGCCGCCATCGGGCGCCCGAACCGCTCGAACCGCTTGATGAGTTCGTCTTGCTGGTTTTGGAGGATCTCTCGCAAGTTGTCCATCCCCACATACCGCCCGCGGATCGGCCCCTCCAGCAGGATGCGGCGGTAGAGGTCGCGCTCGTCGGGCTCCAACTCGAAGCAGGCATCGTAATACTCAAACGCCTGTTTCTGTGTGACGTAGAGCGGAGGATTGGCCGTGGCCAGAGAAAGGACAGCCGCACGCATTGCTGGGAACTCCAGGTCGGTGGTGGTTGGCCCTGTTGCAGCGATGGGCTTGATTGTATCCATCAAGAGGACCGATGACAACTGCTGGTTTGGCCGGGTGCTTGCCCTCGACCGCTCGGTGTCACATAATAGGGGCGTCATATTTAGGGGCCGCGGCATGCATGCGCACACAGTCATCATTATCGGAGCCGGGCCGACCGGGCTGATGCTCGCCAATCTGCTGGGAGATGCCCACGTCCCCTGCCTGCTGGTGGAGCGCCGCACGGGATTGCCCGCCCAATCGCGTGCCATCGGCGTGTCTCCGCCGTCGCTGGACCTCTTTGCGTCGCTCGACCTGGCCGAGCCGTTGATCGAACGGGGGGTGCCGGTCCGCGATGCGGTGGTGTCCAATGGCCGCAGCGAAATCGGCTCGCTCAGCTTTCGAGACTTGCCCGAACCGTACCGATTTATCCTTTCCGTTCCGCAACGCGACACGATGGAGATTTTGCAGGATCGGCTTCAGACGCTGACGGACATTGAATACCTGCGGGGGACGGAGTTCGTGGATTGGGCTGCACGCGGTGACGGGTTGGAAGTGATCTTGCGCGACCTCGGGCAGCAAAAGGAGTACCGAATCGAGGGAGCCCGGCTCGTGGGCTGCGACGGAAGCCATAGCTCGGTGCGGGATTCGTGCCGACTGGAGAGCCGATATAAACGGTACGGCGTTTCCTTTTTCATGGCCGATTTCAAAAACGGGCCGGATTTGGGGCACCGAGCCGTCTTGTTCTTCACCGCCGACGGCGCGGTCGAGTCGTTCCCGCTCCCGGACCAAACGCGACGCTGGATCGCGCAAACCGACGCCGGCCCGGACGAGGTGACGCGGGACGACCTGGTGGAACAGGTCCGCCGCCGAACGGGTTCGGACCTGAGCGCGGCGGATGGGTCGGAGGTCTCCTGGTGGCAGCCGGAACGGCGGCTCGTTCGGCAATGGCACAGTGGCCCGGTACTGCTTTGCGGAGACGCGGCACACGTGATGAGCCCCATCGGCGGACAAGGGATGAACACCGGCCTGGCGGACGCCGAGTTTGCCGCACACCTCGTCCGACGGTATCTCGCGGGCGAAGACTGGGAAGCTCTTTGCGAGGGCTATGAGCGTCGCCGGAGGCGGGCGTTCACGGCTGCAGCGAACCGAGCCGCTCTCGGCATGTGGCTGGGCACGAGGCGGGGCCGGACGGCGAGACCGAGGGACCTGTTCCTCAAATACGTGCTGCTCGGCCGGTTGGGCGCGAACCGGCTGCCGCATCACTTTGCGATGTGGACCATCCCGCACAGCCGCCTGGCCGGGGAGAGGGCATAATCAAACACCAAGGAAAAGCCGGCTCCCCTTCGTCCGATGATCGGATACAGATCGGCCGGGCGCTCGATGATCCGATCGAGAAGCGACAACTGAACCGGCGGCTCTTTACCCGGATCGCCCCGGAATACGCCAGGATGACGTCCGTCCTCTCGCTGGGCCGCGACGCCGTTTGGAAACGCCGATTGGTGCGGCTATTGCCCGACCGGCCGCGTCCTGTCTGCGTAGACCTGGCGTGCGGCACCGGAGACCTCACCCGGTTGGTGGCTCAACGGTTCACCGGAGGGGCGGTCATCGGACTGGACCTGACCCCCGCGATGCTCGATGTAGCCCGGGCACATACTCCGGAACCGAACGTCCGTTACGAACAGCGCGACATCGCCGATACGGGGCTGGCTCCCGAATCGGTGGACGTTGTCACCGGCGGCTACGCACTGCGGAATGCCCCGGTCCTCGACGACGCAATCCGCGAGGTGGCTCGCATCTTGCGGCCCGGCGGCACGGCCGCGTTCCTTGATTTTATGCGCTGGCCGGGACGGTTCACCGGATGGGCCGAAATCGCTCTGCTCGGGACCTGGGGGGCGTTTTGGGGCCTGATACTCCACAGAAACCCGGCGGTTTACGGATACATCGCCGCCAGCTTGCGCCGCTTCCCGTCGCCGCAGGAACTTCGCGACCGCTTTCAGGCCCACGGGCTGCCGGTCGCCAAAAACGTTCGCTGTCTCTTCGGCATTACCGCCATCGTGGTTGTTCAAAAGCCCAGGACTCGCTAGGACGCCGCCTATGACGTTCGATGCACTGTTTCCCGATCTGTCCCGGCGCGTCAACGTGGCCGAACTGATGGATGATCCGGAATGCAGCGAGCAGCGCCTCCTCAGGACCGTGCGCAGCTTTGCCCTGCTCAACCGACTGGTGAGCCGATACCGCTCCGTGCTGAATCGGTGGCTCATCCAGGACATGCTCAGGCAGCCCGCCAGAAAGTACCGCGTGGCAGATCTCGGAGCAGGGGGGTGCGACATCCCGGTCTGGCTGCTGAGCCGAGCCCGGAAACTCGGGCTCGACCTCTCGGTGCTGGCGGTGGAGTCCAACCCCCTCATTGCCGACCAGGCCCGTCGCGTTCATCGGGGCGTCGCAGGGCTCCAAGTTGTATGCAAGGATGCCATTCACATCGGCGAATTGGAACCGGTGGACTACATCATCGGCAACCACTTCTTGCACCACCTTCCGAACGATGAGATACTGAATTTCCTTGCCCGGGCGCTGGAGATGCGGATTCGGCGATTCGTGTTCAACGACCTGTGCCGCAGCCATCGGGCGTACTACCTGCACAGTCTCCTGGCCGCCGTACTGTTCCCGCGAACCTTTGTGGGGACCGACGGGCGTCGCTCGATTCGTCGCGGCTTCAGGAGGTCAGAGTTGCGCGCCCTTCTCGCCAAAGCCGACATCCTTGACCGAGTTCAAGTCCACACACTCGCTCCGGCGCGGATCGTCATCGTGAGCACCCGGGATGAGGAGTAGCAGGAGAGGGCGTCTTACCGCGCGGTGCATGAATCGGCCCAAATCGAGCGATAGAGGTTCCCGGTCTGCTCGCAGGGGGATTGGGCTGTGCAGGATGACAATCGGTCATCGGGGCACCGGATGGGAACTTGGGTGTGATCGGATGCGGCGCGGACCGTACCTTCTCCATCCGCGACAACGCCGCCAGAGCCGATGGAACCGACAGCACCGGCGTTATGCCAATCCGTTTCCAATCATATGCCAATCCGTTTCCAATCAGGGGAAGTGGTGGAGGCGGGGGGAATCGAACCCCCGTCCCGTGGCATTTCAAACCGAGTATCTACGTGTGTAGTTCATCTATTGGTTGTCGCTACAACCGGCTCCGATGAACAGGATCCGATTGTGAGCCACCTCAGCATAAATCTCGCCCTCGGCCAGCCAAGGAAGGGCTTTGGGCCAGCCCGCTGACTGTCGTTCGCGAGACCCCGCGGGCTGGGTCAAGCCAACGTGGCTGTCTTAGGCAGCCATTTGCAGATTGGTATCCGCACTTCTAAGTGTGTGCCAGGTGTTTTACGAGGCCTCCTGACAACCTCGACACGCAACTCGACCATCAACCTGCCCGGTCGATACCAAGTCGCCCCCATTGCCAAAGATCACTACCCGAAGTATAGCACAAACAGGTGGCTTTTCAAGAATGGATTTTCGGGGTGCGGGTTCGGCGGCGTACCCGCGCTCGGATTCGGTGTCTTTCCGAACGGCTGATCGGCTCGGCCGCCTGAGCTATCGGGGAAAACCCGATCGAACCGACGGAAAAGGTGTACGGGAAGGGACGGTAAAGTATAGTGCCGCGCGGAAGACGTTGGCTTCCGCGCATCGGCTTGCGTAGTGGCAAAAAACACCCCGCCCGAGTGGCAGGCGGGGTGGTTCGTTCTGTGGGTTTGCGGAACGGCTAGTTGCCGTACGCGTGGATTATGAACCTCTGGTAGAGGCCGAGTATATTGAAATACTCGTAGTCGGCGAAGCTGAGGTTCTGAATCCCGCCGTTCTCCATGGCGGTTTTCAAGCTGCTGTCGCCAATGGACACGTAGCCGAGAAACGTCTGGACCTCGGCTTCACCGTGAAGGGTTGTGTCGTACTCGACCCCCTGGTTGTCCGCAGAGAGCGGGGCCCGGAAGTCCGAGTAGACCCAACCTATGGGCGGGCGAACCGGGGTCGCGTAGCACCCCACAAGACCCAACACTAACACCACGGCGACGAGCGCCAACAACCAATGCTTCATCATGGCTGCTCCTCCTTTTCCTCCCCTGTTTCATTGTCGGGCCAACCGTTGGCCCACGTTCCGCACTATTGTTATGGCCGGGGACGGCCTTGTCAAGATTTTTTTTGAAGAATCAGAAAGAATATCCGAATCTGTTGGGGCTGGGCACACCGGGATGTAGCGGAGAGACGACCGGTCAGAACTCTTCGAGCTCGCCGACGATCTCCTCGACGAGGTCTTTCATTGTGACGATTCCGTGACAGTGGCCTTGGCCGTCCGACACGATCGCCATCAACTGGCGTTTCTTCTGAAGCTTGACCAGGGCGGCCTGTACGCCGTCGGTTTGCGGGACGACCACCGGCTCCCGGGCGAGGTCACGGGCCGTTCGGTCCTCTGTGTGGGCACAGATGTAGTCCATTGTGTGGAGGACTCCGACCACGTTTTCCCGGTCGCCCTCATAGACGGGCAGCCGGGAGTGTTTGGCCCGGCGGAGTGCCCGGCCCAGTTCGTCACCGGCCAGTTCTGCGGGGATCATATCGACGTCATTCAGCGGGATCATCGCTACCGAGATGTCCTTGCGGAGGAGTGCCATTACGTTGCTCGAAAGGACCTGCTGGTACTCCGAGAGCTGGCCCTCGCGGCGGCCCTCGGCGATCCATTCCGCCAGGGCGGTCCGGGTGAGGGGGAGTGCCCGCCGTTCGCGCGGCAGGCGCCGTGTGGCGAGGTCGGTGATCAGTTGGAGAACGAAGATGACGGGCCAGAAGAGTGTCCGCAGCGCGTCGATCGGACCGGCGAGCCGGTACATGAGGACGTCTGCGTGTCGGCGGAACAGGTCCTTGGGGAGCATTTCCCCGAACACGAAGATGACGGGCGTCATGATGGCGGTGGCGTACAACTCTGGGCGGTGGGTCACGCTGAGCAATTCGGTGGCGAGGGCCGAGGCCAGATACACCATCAGGTTGGTGGCGATGAGGGTGGTCATGATGGTCTCGTCGGGCCGGTCCATCAGCTTCTTGAGGGCGCCGGCGCCTCGCCAGTTGGCCTCCAGCCGTGACCGCAGGCGCAGCCGGTTGACCGAGTAGAACCCGATCTCGGAGCCGGAGGACAGGCCCTCGATAATCACGCAGATGGCGATGGCTACGATGACCCAGGTCATTGGGGTCCTCCGTTCTCGCCGTTCATTCGTTCGACCAGGACCCGTGCCACTCGGCGGTGAGCGACCTTCTGCACGGTGAATTGCAGGTTGGCCAGTTCCAAGGTGTCGCCTTCTCGTGGCAGTCTGCTCAGGCGGAGCACGATGAACCCGCCCAGCGTCTCCACCTCGGCCAGCTCTGACCCCAGATTCAGGCCGAACAGTTCGCTCCAGTCGCGGATGGCGACGCTGCCCGAGAGGACGTACTTGTCGGGGCCGATCTCCCGGACCGGCTCCTCCGCCTCGTCGAACTCGTCGCTGATCTCGCCCACTAACTCTTCCACGATGTCCTCGAGGGTGACGATGCCCGCCCAGCCGCCGTACTCGTCGACGACGATGGCGAACTGGGAGTGCCGGGCTCGGAATTGATGCAGGGCGTCCTCGATGCGAGCCACTTCGGGGACGAACAGGCCGACGGGCCGGAGGGCCGACCGCACGCTCTTGTCCGAGAGCAGCACGTCGCGGGCGTAGAGGATGCCCACGATGTTGTCGATGTTGCCCTCGTATACGGGCAGCTTGGTGATCCCGGTCTCCTCCACGAGCTTACGCAGGTCGTCCGGCGTCCCGTTCACCTCGAAGGCGACCACATCCACGCGAGGAACCATCACCTCACGGACGCGGATTTCTGCGAACTCGATTACCTCGTGCATCAAGTCCCGCTCGCTTCGGTCGATCTCGCCGCGCTCGCCGGTGGCCCGGATCAGGAGCTGGAGTTCCTCGCGAGTCACATAGGTATGACTATGGCGGCTGTGGGGGAGCAAGGTTGTGAGTTTGAGCAGGACGCCCAGCACACGCCGCACCGGGTAGATTGCCTTGGCAAACGTGAAAAGCGGGGGGGCGGCGAAGTGGGCGTATCCCCGGGGGACCACGACGGCGACCGCCTTGGGGATGACCTCTCCGCAGAGTATGATCGCGACCAGCGAGGCGGGGCCGATGGCATATCGGACCGCCCGGCTCTCGGCCCGGATTCCCGCCATCGTGGCCACCGAAAAATAGAGAACGTTGATGAGCATGTTGCCGAACAGGATGGTGGTCAGCAAGCTCTGCGGGTCCTTGCGAAGCTTCAGGATGAGGCCGGGGACCAGGCCCGCCGCTTCGTCGAGCCGCCGGATGTCGCGGCGCGACAGCGAGAACAGGGCGGTCTCCGACGCCGAAAAGAAGGCGGACAGACCGAGAAGAAGAAGCATTGCCAGAAGATGGTAGAGGATCATCAGGGCAGCCGCCCGCTCCCCGCTACAGGATTATTCGTCGGCCGCCCGAAGGCGCAAGCCGCACCGGCTGCCGCCCCCTTCGGATACGGCGGGCCGACCCG
>PUPC01000265.1 GCA_003553185.1 Planctomycetota bacterium
ACCACCTTCACCATCACGATACCGGCAAGCTGAACAGGAGCCCAGTTATGACACGGGGAGCCGAAGCGGCAGACAACACATTCTCCGGCTCTGTTCTGGTTGTGGACGACGACCTGATCGAATGTCGTTCGCTGGCCGAGTTTCTGCGGCTCGACGGCTACGAGGTCGAGTCGGCCACCAGCGGACAGGAAGCTCTCGACTATCTGAACGAGAGATCGTTCGACGTGGTCCTCACCGATGTCAACATGCCCGAAGTCACCGGCTTCGACGTGCTGAATACGGTGACCAATAACCACGCCGATACCGCCGTGATTCTTATCACCGGGTACGGCCAGATCGAGGGGGCCGTCCGCGCCATCAAGGAAGGGGCATACGATTACATCACAAAGCCGTTGATCGACGACAGCGTCAAGATGATCCTCAACCGGGCACTCGAGCAGCAGCAGCTCAAGCAGGAGAACATCCGGCTCAAGAAACAACTCGGCCTGCTCGCCGGCGACTCCGCGTTGATCGGCCGCGACCACAAGATGCAAAAACTGTTCGAGATGCTCGATTCGGTCGCCGATTCACGGGCCACGGTGATGCTCACCGGCGAAAGCGGAGTGGGGAAAACGCTGATCGCCCGGACCATCCACACCCGCTCTACTCGCAAAGACAATCCGTTCGTCGAAGTATCCTGCGGGTCACTGCCCGAATCCCTGCTCGAAAGCGAGCTTTTCGGACATGCCAAAGGGGCATTCACCGGAGCCGTTGCCGACAAGGAAGGTAAGTTCCAGGTGGCCAACGGCGGGACTGTTTTCCTCGACGAGATCGGGGATGCCCCCTTGTCGATGCAGATTAAACTGCTCCGGGTGATCCAGGACCGCGTGTTCGAGAGGGTGGGCGACAACAGGACCATCAAGACTGATGTACGCCTCATCGTGGCCACCAACAAGGACTTAGAGGAAGAGGTCAAGGCGGGGCGTTTCCGTGAAGACCTGTTCTACCGCATCAAGGTCCTGAGCCTCCACATCCCCCCGCTGCGGGAGCGACTGCGTGACCTCCGCATGTTGGCCGAACACTTCAGCAGAAAATATGCCGAAGAAAACGACAAAGAGATCGCCGGCATCTCGGACGAAGCAATCGCATTGATGCACAAACACGACTGGCCTGGCAATGTCCGAGAACTGGAAAACGCGATCGAACGGGCCGTCATCCTTTGCAACGGGGGCGAGATCACGCCCGCGGACCTGCCCTTCGATGCCCCGGCCGACACCCCGGAGGAGTTTGTGCCGGCGGACGATTCCGAGATACTGCCCCTCAAAGAGGCGCTGGAGGAACCGGAGAAAAAAATCCTTCGCCGGGCACTGGAAGCACACAACTGGTCCCGGTCCGACGCGGCCGAAGCGCTCGAGATCAACCGCAGCACGCTGTTCAAGAAGATGCGAAAACTCGGCCTCGAGCCGCCCGAAAGCCCCGATAATGATGGTTAGCCCGCCCCTGACAGCAACTCCCGGTCGCCGAGCCGGCCTCGCCGCCGTGCTGATACTCGCCCTGGCTGCCCTTCTTGGAGTAGCCCTCGCCCTGATAATCGTCTTTCCCGTGGCCGGGACACATCATGGGCCTGAACCGGGTCCCGGCATACCCGACCTGGCGGATGATGCCTCACCCGAAGAATGGCTCACATTCGCCGCGAGCAGACCGGAAATCTTCGACCCGCTCCAGCCCGTCCGAGACAGGACGCTCCTGGTAAACCCGACCGATGAAAATGATCTATTCTGGCAACAGCAGATCAACGCCTACCGGCGCGTCGTCCTGGACCCCGACTCCGTTCGGTCCCCCCTGACCGAGAAGATGCGTCTGGACTACCTTGGGCGGCGCGATGTCGCCCGGGCGTGGGCCATCGCCCGACGGGTCCGCCGAGAACTGACCGGCCTGAGGGGACAAACACCCGCCAGAAATATTGAGAAGCGGCTGGCTAAATTCGATCTTGTCGGCGGGTGGCGGGTGTTGCTGACCGAAGGCCAATCGTTCGGCGACACCGTCAAATGGTTGGAGAATCTCCGGGACCTGCGGGAGGCCATAGAACTCGAACAACGGGGGCTGGACCGCCTGAACCGGTCGATTGAGATTGAGGGCCCGCCGTTCTTCCCCACTCATCTGACGCTCGCCTATATTGATCTGGCCCGGGGGCAGCCGGCCGCAGCCCGAGCCCGATGCGAGGCCCTGCTGGAGGCCGATCCCCCTCCCCCGGTCGCCGCCGAAGACCGGATCCGGTATTGTTTGGCTCGAGCCCTGGAAAACTCCGACCTGCCCGACCGGGCCATCGGACAGGTCCGCCGTATCCTCGACCGATCGCCCGACCGGCTGGAGCCCCAGCTCCGGCTCGCCGAGCTTTATCTACAGTCAGGCCGCCACATCGACGCCAATACGGCGGCCGACAATATACTCGCCGCCCAACCGGAAAGTGCCCGGGCGAGCTATGTGAAAGGAATGGCGGCGCTCCAACTGGGCCAGCTCTCCGAGGCCGTCGAGCACCTCGATACGGCACACCGACACTTCCCCGACAATATCGAACTCCTCTTTCATCTGGCCCTGGCGGAGAGACAAGCCGGGCGGCACATGTCCGCTTATACCAGCTTTTCCAAGGCCGCCGACGCCGGATACCGACCGCACTGGTCACGCCTGGCCGCTGTGGCCAGTGCTCTGGGCCACCGGCGCGAAACACCTCACGCATCCGACACCGCCCGAAATATTTGGAACCGGCTGAACCGGGCCGAGGAAGATCCGGCCACAGAGGAAGAACATCGCGTCATCGCAGAATATGCGCTCCGGTTCTGGACGGCGTCCGCTGTATGGCAACTGGATTACGGAGTCATTCGAGAGGCATCCAGTTCGCTCCTCCGCACCGCTATCGACCGGCATCGAGCGTATTACGTGGTAGCAGGGATCGTCGCAGCCCGGGGCTATACTGCCGAGAATGCACCATTGAACATACCATCGGCCGAGCTCAAGCTGTTCCGTGAGCAGTCGGAACAGGACGCTCCCGCCAAATATTGCCTCGCCTTCCTTGTCGCATTCGCCGACCGTCAGGAAGCCAGGGACATACTCGAGGAACTCGTCTACGAACATCCGGACTACACACTCGCTCGGCTCCACCTCGCGCGGCTGTGCCTTCTCGACGGGCAGACCGAGCGGGCCGCACGGCTTCTCGAGGGCGCCGATCTGGCGGCGTCACTCCCCGCAAGGCGAGCGCTCGATTTCGTACGAAAACTACAGGGCCAGCCCCCCTGCCCTTCCCGGCCACCGCCAGCCGCCGAGCCCGAGGATCATATCATCGGCCCGCACCTGCTTTTCTTCGACAACGCCGCGTATGAGGACCCGATCTCATTCGCCCGCCTGATCGTCCTGCTCGACCCGGACCATCCGGCGGGCATGGCCATCCTGGAATCGGCATATTCCTACGTCCGAAGACATGGGCTGAAGGGAATCCGGATGGCGGCGGACGAAAACCCGCTCATCGACCGGCGGATTCGACAGGCGGTGGGCTCCTACACCACCGCGCCGGCAACCTATCAATTGATCGCAGGGCATTTCTGGGACGATCTGCCCATCCCGCCCTTGACGGGGGACAGCCAATGACCGCCGCCGCGAGAAATCGAACGGGCCGCCGCCCACTCTGGTCGGCACTGCTCCTCGTAGCGGCCGGGGCCGCCCTGCTGGCCCTCGTAGTTGCACTCTCCATGCGCCCTCCTCGGCGGCCCACCATCGCCGACGCCAACCGGCACCTTGCCCAACGCGAGATTGACCAGGCAATACAAGTCCTGAACCAAATGCTGACATATGAGCCGGATCGAATCGACGCGCTCCTGCTCCGGGGGGACAGTCATCTCCGGCAACAGCCCCCGGACCACGATGCCGCCCGCCGCGATTTCAATCGAGTGCTCGAGTTGGAGCCCGACTCCCCAAACGCCCGACTCGGCCTCCTCCACATCGAGTTCGATGTCCTGAACGAACTTCCCCGCGCCCGCCAACAAAACGCCGCATTCCGCGAGATCGCCCAATCGGCACTCGATATCGCCGAGGAACACCCCGGCATGGGCCGTCCACTCGGCCTGGCCGGCCGAGCAAAACACGCCCTGTTCCGCTATCACGCCCGCCAGGTTGTGTTGATCGTGGAGGAACTGGCCGGAGCCGAAGCACCGGACGAAGTGCTGACCGGCTTGATGTCGGGGCAGTTTGAGCCCGCAGAAGCTTTCTATGACAGTTGGATCAAACGGGAACCCCGCGTGGCCGAGCTTGGGCTGGCGGAGCACCTGGCGACCGCAAAACTGAACTTTCACCGAACCATCAGCCACCTGGAGCAAGCCGGTGATATCGATATCAGAAAAGGGGACCCGCAGTCCGAGTTATTCCTGGCCACACTGCTACTCGAACAAGGAGCGCTCGCCGAGGCAATCGAACGGGCGGACCGGGCGCAGAGGATGCCCGGGTGTGACATCGCTCAGGCGGCGCTTGTCCGCTCCAGGGCCATGGCCGCTCAGGCCGAGCAATTTGAGGAGGCGGGGCAAAGCGAGGAGGCAGAATCGGTTCGGAACCGCGCCATCGCCCTGCTCTCCCCGATCCTCTCGGACAGGCCGGACGCAGAGGATGTCCGCGATTTTCTCGTCGCCCAGCACCTGCGACTGGGTGACTACCGGGCCGCTGCTAACCTTGGTCCCGCCCGGCACGATCCGGTCGCCCGCCATCTGGCCGTGGCACTCCCCTATATGGGCGACGGACAGTACAGCAGAGCGATCGAAGAGCTCTCTCTGGTCACCAGTCGAAGGACAAACGTCGAGCGCTTCCAGCATATCAGCGGCCTGACTATGTCGGAGGGCGTCGGCATCGAAGCGGCCAAACGAGGAATCGAGCATTTCCGGCAAGCCATCCGTGCCCGCCCCAATTTCGTTCCCGCACGCATACATCTGGCCCGCCTGTATCTGAATACTGGATACTACAGTATATCGAGGGAACAGTGCCTGAGTGTACTGGCAATCTCCAACAGACCGAGCAATCTGGATCCCAGGATGTACCTGATCCTGGCTGAATCGGAGCGCGGTCTCGGCAACTACGACAAGGTCATACCCTGGTTGAACGAAGCTCTCCATAGCTCCGACAGCGGCCAGGCCCTCATCCGGGAGGCCCGCCTGCTCGTCCAACTGGGGCCGATCGACCAGGCCGTGGTACCGGACTCCCAGCTCCCGCCGGCAACTCACCCGACGGACGCGCGCGTCAGGGGGCATGTATATCTGTCGGAAGGCGATCTGGCGAACGCCGAGCGCAGTTTCAGGCGGGCAACGGCTCTCGACCCCGAATGCCTGATGTCGTTTGTGCATCTGGCCGAGGCCTTCCGGGCCGACGGGCAATTGGATCAGGCGGAAGAATACTACCTGACCGCCCTCGACCGTGGTGAACGCTTCATGCTCCCGGACAACGCCGCCGTGCACTTCGGCCTGGGCGCGCTGTACCTGCAGAAGGAACAGAACGCCGACGCGCGCGAGCATCTGGAGCAGGCATTAGAAATCGACGAAGACCACCATGCCGCCAGAATAGCCCTGGTCGGCCTGCTCATCCGTGAGGATGACTATGAGACCGCCCTGGACCAACTCCGAACGTTGGAATACTCCCGCGAGGAACGGGCAGATGTCATCTTTCTCATCGCACTCCTGCACAGCGTACGAGCCCGGCAGCCGGATTATGTACTGCGTCGTTATATCGAATCAATTCGCGAGTACGAGGGCGACATCGGGCGAGACGATATCCGAGATGAACGACATCGTCGAATAGCGCGAGCGGCCAGGAAATATGAACTCGCTCTCCGGCGCGATCCTCGATTCCGATACATCCGCGAACTATCCCTCATCCGGGCAAAGCTGGGCATACGATCTACCCCCGAGTTCGACAAAATGACGACTGCCTGCCGCCGTGCGGTCGAGGACGCGGGCTCGCACGACCGGGCCGTCCTCCTACGCCGTCTGGCCGTGGCATACCTCGCCACAGGCGACGCAGAGAACGCCGTGAGGGCCCTTCAGTCGGCCTACGAAGACGTTCGAGCTGCCGAACATCCGGACATATCGGAAGATCTTCGAATTCGCTTCACCATGGCGAACGCCCTGCTCTCCGCCCGGCAGACTCGCGAGGCTCGGGCGATCATCGCCGAGATGCGCGCCGCCGCTCCCGTCGGCGTACAAGCATACGTCGAAACAGTTAACCGCCTCTTGCCCCCCTATTCCGTTCACCTGGATTCGTTCCACCAAACCCTGGATACGGCTCTGCTCCACGAACAGACCTGGCGGGACCAGTCGGTTGCCCTCCTCCTCGCCCGGGCCAACCCCTTCTGGCTCTCCGCTGCCGAACAACTGTATGCCCGGATGGTTCGGCGAACCCCCGGCGATATTTCTGCCCGACAGGCGCTCGCCGAATTGCACGTGGTCCAGGCACGGCTGCGATCCGCCTCGGGCGACGAAGAAGGCGCGGCGGACTATCTGGATAAAGCCGAAGAGGTCTGCCGGGGCATAATCCGTAACGCCCCCGACTACCCCCTGGCATATCGGAACATCGCCCTGATCGCAGAACTTCGGTCGCGGGAGGAGGCAATGGCCAAGGGGACTCCGGAGGAGCGACTGGCCGCTCTGCAAGAACCGATCCGACTTTACCAGCAGGCCATCGGACAGACAGACGGGCGGTTCTGGCTGCCCATACTCGAACTGGCGGCCATATACCGGCGGGCGGGAGCAAACGAACAGGCCTCACAATTCTATCGAGTGGTGGCCGAGATGGAACCGCAGCCGGGTTATGTCCTGAACGCCTATGAAAATCTGGCGGCGACCGAGCAGCGTGACCTCGATGCGGCCTACGAATACATCCGACAGAACGGACCGGAACACCCCTTCAATCGCGGCGTGGCCGAGGCAATGGGGATACTGATACAGCGGCTCAACGAGATCGACCGGGAAGCCGAAAATCTAAAAAACCCGTGCCCGCTCCTGCCAAGCAATCCCGCCGTCCTGTACCACCTGGCGCTGGCATATGCAGAATCCGGCCGCAATGACCGGGCACTCGACATTCTCGACCCACTGCTCGACGGCGATGTCCCCTTCTACGAGCGAAACGACGCCATCGCCCTGAGGCACCGGCTCCTTCCGTAATCGCCTGCCTCCTCATTCATCTCATCGGCCTCACGGCCAACCGAGGGCGGCGCCATGCCGTGGCTCTACACGGCAACGAATGAATCCACCAACCAATTTGAAGCGGACCGCAGACATAGTTATAATTACGACTGTGGCCATTCCCACATAAGTAGTCGGGATTGCCACGACGGAACGGGGGACTCCCCCGGAATGCTGACGGCCCGTTTGGCCGCCCGGCGTATCGATTTTTCGGACCGGTCGGTATGCCGTTCGAAAAGTGGTCCGTAACCAGAAAGGTGGTATGCGATGCGATCAGGGGTTTTGATGGCATTTGTGATAGTGTTGTGCGGTATGGTTGTTAGCGGCTGCCAGGCGGTCGGGCTGGCCGGAGACAGGGCCCCCGAGGCCTTGCCGCTGCAGGGTGTGCGGGTGGCGATCCTCACCGGCGAGGGATTCCACAGCACCGAGGCAATGATGCCGCTGGCGATGTTGGCCAATCGCGGTGCAGGTGTCACCGTGGTCGGCCCGGCGACAGGCCGGATCACGGCATATAACGAAGATGTCGACCTGCTGGTCCACAGAGCGGCGGCAGATGTCTCGGCAGACGACTTTGACGCGCTGGTACTTCCCGGCGGTACGGCCCCCGGCGACATTCGCCAGAACGACGACGTGGTCGCGCTCGCTCAGGCCATCTACGAGGCCGGCAAGCCAGTCGCCGCGATTTGTCACGGCCCGCTGGTGTTGGTGTCTGCCGGCGTCGTCGAAGGGTGCACGATGACTGGCATTTCCGGCGTGGCGGACGAACTCCGTGAGGCCGGGGCGACCTACCAGGACGAGGCGGTCGTTCGCGATGGGAACCTGGTCACATCGCGGTTGCCCAACGATATCCCCGATTGGCTCGCGGCGTTCGAAGCGCTGCTGACCGAATAAACCGAGGACGGCGGCGGAACGACGCATAAGCCGGTGGGGTTATTCTCCGCAATGCCGAGCCCGCGCGCTTATCAGGGAACGGCGGCATAATCGCGGAGGCGGATCTTGTGCTCCCTGACTCCCCTGGCCGGAATCGAATAGCCCAAGGTGTGTTTGTGCAGGCGGCTGGTTGCCCGGCGAGGACTCGAACCTCGAAAGACGGACCCAAAATCCGTTGTGTTACCGATTACACTACCGGGCAGAACGATTCGGCGGCGGCTCCATCCTTTATTCAGG
>PUPC01000258.1 GCA_003553185.1 Planctomycetota bacterium
CCGCACAGAACCTGCGGGCAATCCAGCCCGACTGCGACCTCGGCATCTTCTTGCTTCCGCCCCTCCACGTCGATACACTACTCGACGCGCAAAGTGGGGACCATGTACCTGCGCACCCCGGCCCGCGGCCGACGGAGTTTGCTCGGCGATATCGCGGGCCTCGGCACCGGCGCGGTAGATTCCGACCGGGCTGGACATCCGCTCCGTCTGGCCCCTGTTATGGGAATCCGTGGCTCCAGGCGCCCGAACTGGGGATGCCGACGGCGCCCATGTCGTCGACGCCGTAGATGTAGTACCTCCGCCGGTCGGCGGTCGGGAACTCGCGGTCGTCCCAGAACCCGAAACTTGCGATCGGTGCGGCGTTCCACCGGAAGGCAAAATGACGGTTCCAGTCGTCCTGACGCATGACGAAATGACCGTTCGCTCCGACACCGCGCGGCGGCTGCCACAAGACCAGGCGCCGGCCGTCGAGCCAGGGGACAATTCGGACACGGCCGGGCGGCCCGGGCAGAGCGAGGGTCGCCGGGCCGCGGCCGCCCTCGACTCCGAGCGCGTTGACCGGACGGACCTCGTAGGCGTAGGTTGCCGGCCAGCTATACTCGCTGGCCTCGCCGTCGATCTCGACGTCGGGATCGACGAACTCCGCCGCCTCGACCGGTTCGTCGGTGATCCGCTCCAACCGATCCTCAACGGCACGGGGATTGAACACGCTGCCCCAGTAGTCGGCTTCGTCGACCGTGGCGCGATACACGTGGTAGCCGATAACGTCTTCGGCCGGGCTGGGCTGCCAGGCGAGGTGAACCCCGCCTTCCCGGACTACTGCGTCGGTCCACCGGACCGCCGGCGGATCGGTTCGGCCCGGGGCCGAGAACGCCACCTGTTCGCCGTCCTCGCCGGTCGCGACAACGCGGTAGAAAACCTGCTCGCCCTCCTCGAGGTCTTCATCGACGAACGTCGTCTCGTCGGGCTCGAGTTCGGCGACTTCCGCCCAATCGACAAGAGCCGCCCGTTCGCCGCTGCCGCGGTCGATGCGATACGCCCCGACGGTGCCGGTTCGCGGCGCCCGCCAGGTGAGCTCGGCCGTTCCGTCGTCCCGGGTGACCACAGTCACGTCGCGGGGTTGGCTGAGTGCGGCGGGCGGATCTGAGACCGGCTTGTAACGGTAGGTCCACGCCTCCTGAACGGCCAGTTGTCCCGTCGCCCAAGTCCTCAAGCCGGGACCGATGACGGTCACGTTACGGGATTCGTCATATGCGATGTCGATCGAGCCGTATTGCGGGACCGGATGGACCTGGGGCAGGTGCTCCCATCGGTTCTCGTCGATGTGATAGACCGCCACTTCCATGTCGGAGAGGCCGCTGACTCGGAATTGCAGGATGACGTGATTCGCCGAGTCGTAGACTGTCAGGCCGCCGGATAAACCGTTGCCCTCCGGCTCGAGGTCGGTCCACGTCTCCTCGACCGGGTCGAACGCCCACACACTCTGCCTGCCGGCGAACAGATATCGTCCGGTCTTCGGATCGTACTCGACTCCGCCGCGGCCCGACCGCTGCACCGGTGCCTCGCGGGTGTGGGATAGATGCGACCAGGCGTTTGCATAGGCGTCATAGCCCTCGATGCGGCCGCGGGTGTGCCACCAATAGGCGACACCGTGCCGCTGGTCATATCCGCCGGGCAGACCTCGGGCGCTGCCCCTGTGCAGAGCGGGTTTGACCGGATACCACTCGTCGCGTTGGGCATCGAGCAGCCAGGGCAGCGAAAACTGCATATTGACGCGAAGCGCGTTCACCCAGCCGTGTCCGCCCCGGCCGGAGAGCGGCGACAGCACCACTTGGTTGGCCCGGTCGTACTGGAGCCCCCAGGTGATGCAGGTTGCATTGGGCCATTCGTGGGTGTCAAGCAGCCGCCCCCAGCTGCGTTCGCCCGCCCGGTAGAACCAGGTCTGGCCGGTCTGCGGGGCATCGACGCGCCGGCCGTGGGACCCCCACATCACGATCCGCCTGCGATGGCTGTCGTACGTCAGCGTCGATTCGTAGGTGATGTTCGAGAACGTGTCGTCTTCCAGTGAGCCGGCCCAGCTTCTGAGGACGAACGAGTGTTCGGGCTGGTCGGCAACAGAGGGGCGGTCGGGGTCGATCACCCCGAAATCGCGCGAGGTCCCGGCGAGCCGGCGGAACAGTTCTTGAACGTCGGAACGGCCGCTGAAGTCACGAACCCGCAGTGCCCGGGTGGCAGCGGCTACGACGAACATACTGTCGTCCTCCTCGGCAAGGCGGATGAGATACGGCACCACCTTGGGGTCGCCCGACCGTCCCAGCTCGTTTGCGGCGTTCGCACGGGTGTCCGCCGACGGGTCCTCGGTCAGCGCGACCAGGGCGTCGACAGCGGCCACGTCCCGTCGTCCTCCGAGTGCCAAAGCGGCTCCGCGCCGGATTCGCTGGCGCTTGCTCCGGCTGGCCTCGACGAGGACCGGGATGATGTCGGGGCCCTGGGAGGAGATAGCCCCCCATATGTGCATCTTCCGGGCGTGGTTGTCGAAAACATTGTAGCCCTCGAGCAGCTCGCGAGTTCCCCACGCCGAGCCGAGCGTCATCAGCCGCGTCGCCGCCCCCGCCTGCGTGGAACGGGCCCCGGTAGCGAGGAACTGGGCCACAAATTTGGCCGTCTCGTCCGGCGTGTCCAGTTCGACGTGCGTCAGGGCGAACGGCATGTACGCGTCGGTCCCGTAGGTCGCCACCCGCTTGACGGTATCCTGTCCGGCCCGGTTGGCCAGTTGAACCAGCGCGAGCACGGCGTATCGCCGCAGCCGCGTATGCTGGCCCACATCGAGCGCGACCGTGCTCAGCGCGGGCTCTGCCCGTGGTGAACGTCCGACCCCCAGCCCGATCATCGCGGCAATCCGCTCGTCGGGGTGGGCTTCGGAATCGAGCAGGACTTTGGAGGCGGCGTCAACGCCCTGGCGGTTGCCGAGTGTGCCCAAGGCAGAGGCGGCAGCCCCGCGGACCCACCGGTCATCATCGTCGAGGAGGGACGGCAGTTCCTCCAGCGCAGTCAGGCCACCAATGCGGCCGAGCAGCTCGGCGGCCCGGGCGCGAACGAGAGCTTCGTTCGATCTACAGGCGGAGACGATCGCAACGACCGCGTCTGCGGTCTCGGCCTGGGCCAGACCCTCGAGAGCAGCGACGTGCATCTCGACGGGCTGGTCCTCATCGTTCAGCAGGTCAACAAGCCGCCCAACGGATTCATCGGTGGCGAGCCGGCCGAGCGACAGACAGGCGACGGACCGGACGCTGGGGTCGGTATCGTCCAGCATCGTATCGAGCAGTTCGAGAACACGGTCCGTTGGCCGGCACATTCCGAACCCCAGAGCCACCGCCTGCCGGACTTCCGGGTTCCCGTGGTCCATCTGTTCTCGCAGGCGCGAAACAATGTTCAGCCGGCCCAGAGAGATGGCGGCGAGATACCGTTCGGTCGGATCGTTGGTACGGGGACCCCGGAGCCGGCTTCGCAGAGCTCGACCTGCCGTATCGTCTGTGGACCGGCCCATCGCCCATAGAGCGGGCAGAACCGCCTCGGGTCGGGAGTACCACACAGAGGACCAGGTGTGACGGAAGATATATGGATGGCGAGCCCGGCCCAGCACGTCCAGGGCCATCTTCCAGCCCGACGTCCCATCCCCGTGCCGCTCCAGCGCCCAGAGCAGGGGCTGGTCGTCGAACTGATCGCCGAGCAGTTCGAACACCGAAACTCGCCCCAGCCACTCGTTGCGGCTGAAATCGCCCTCGAGCCGGTGAAGCGCCGCCAACGCCTGGTAGCCGACAGAGCGGTTGTCGTGCCAGACCAGTTCGGCGAGCGTCGGAATGTGGACGGAGCGCCCGTCGACCGACATCTCCCGGATGTAGCCCCGGAGCTTCTCGGCCACCCGGTCGCCCAACTCATTCTCGGTGTCCTGCCCGCCCTTCTCCTGCTCGATGGCCGCCCGGCAGTACGTCTCCAGATCGGCGGGCACATCGGCCCTCGGTGTATCGGCCGGCTCGAACACCAGGGTCCCGTTGACCAGCCGCGACCTGGTCCCCGACGCTCGCTCCACATCTGAGACGACGCGGCCGACCGACCGCCTCTCGCCGACCTGATATGGCCCGACCGTCCCCTCGAACCGGCCGGGGATGACGGCGTATTCCAAGCCCGTCTGCTTGTGGGCGGCGACCAGGGCGTCGCGGGCGGAAAGCCAGACACGGGGCATGCTAACCTCGCCTTCGACACGGCTCACGTCTCGGGGAGCAATATGAGTGCAGGCAAGACCGGACATGCAGCAGGCCAGCAGGGCGGCGATCAGAATACGGGTACGCATCGGCGATCTCCTCCGTCAGAGTGGGGTTGTGAATGTCAACGCATTATAGCCGGACAGAATCGATGTCAAGTGCAGGGATACGGAAATCCGAATGCCCAACGGCGCCACGTTGTCGAACCGACGTCGATTCGCTCTCACGGTCTGGCCGCCGCGGTACGCCCGTTTGCGGGAGCACCGTTGCGGCGGCTGCGGCGGCCGTTGGGCCGATCGCTTTTTGCACGTTCGGGCTTCGGCTTGAGCCGCAGGTTCTTCTCGCCGATCAGCTTTGCCACGTCGCGCTGGAACGGCTCGGTGACCCCGACCTGCAGCCCGTTGCCCGCCTTGACCACGTAGGTCGTCCCGTCGTTGTCGGCCATTTCGAGATAGACGGCCGCCTGGCCGGGGTTCCTTTCGAGAATCTTTTTGAGCTCGCTCAGCGTTTCGTCATCGGACCGTTCCCTGGGGACCGAAATGATGACGCTTTCGGTGAACCGATAGGTGACCTTGGCAAAGTCGAAGGTCTCGTTGGTCCGGATGTTCGGTCGCCCCATCCGGTGGCTGACGAACCCGCGGATGAACACCGGCTGGCCGGATTCGAGGTGTTCGCCGGCCCGCTCGTAGTCCTCTGCGAACATCACGCACTCGATGCTGCCGGACAGATCCTCGAGTTCGAACCGTGCCATCGGCTTACCCGCCGAGCGGCCGGTCTTGGTGATGGTGACCTGGACGTTCTCGGCCAGCCCGCCGATGAACACCGGGGTGGCATCCTCGGCCTCGGCGGCCTTGTCGGCCTGCAGGGTCGAGAACGATTTGAGCAGTGCCTCGTGCCGGGCGAGGGGATGGCTGCTGATGTACACGCACAGGGCTTCGCGCTCGTTGGCCAGCAGTTTGCTCTCCGGCCATTCGGGCACGTCGGGCATCGCCTCGGCGGCCGCCTCTTCGACCTCGGAATCGTCGCCCCCTCCGAACAGGCCGAACTGCCCCCGCTCGCGGTCCCGCTGTGCGGCGGCTCCGATCCGGAGGGCCGGCTCGAGCACGAGCATCATCTGTGACCGCCGCACGCCGAAGCTGTCCATCGCACCGCACTTGATGAGCGCCTCGACCACCTGCTTGTTGACAGCGTGGAGGTCGATGGTGTCGCAGAAGTCGTAGAAGCTCTTGAAGGGGCCGTGCTCACTGCGGGCGGCGACGATCGCCTCAGCCGCCTTTTCCCCGACGCCCTTGATGGCATTCAGACCGTACCGAATCTTGCCGTCCTCCACGGTGAACTCAGTCCGGCTGCGGTTCACGCAGGGGCAAAGGACCTCGATGCCCATGTTCCGGGCCTCTTCGACGAACTTGATCACCTTCTCGATGGTCCCGCTCTCGCAGGTAAGCGTCGCCGCCATGAATTCGACCGGGTAATGGGCCTTGAGGTAAGCGGTCTTATAGGCGAGCATCGCGTAGGCGGTCGAGTGCGACCGGTTAAAACCGTAGCCGCCGAAGAACACGATCAGTTCGAAGATTCGCTCGGCCAGGGCACGCGGCACGTCGTTCTTAATCGCGCCCTCGATGAAATCGCTGCGCGTCTCCTCGATGTAGTCGGTCTTCTTCTTGCTGATCGCCTTCACCAGGGTCAACGCCCTGGACATCGACAACCCGGCCAGCTTGTGGACGATCATCATCACCTGTTCCTGCGTGGCCATAACCCCGTATGACTCGGCCAGGCATTCCTCGAGCACCGGATGCTCGTAGGTGATCAGTTCGGGGTTGTGCTTGCGCTTGATGAACTCGTCGACCTGCCCGGCGTTCAGGGCCGCCGGCCGGTACAAAGCGTTCGCCGCGATGAGGTCCTCGAACTTGTCCGGCTTGAGCTTCTGGAGCATCGCCTGCATCCCGCTGGACCCGAACTGGAACACCCCCGTGGTCCGGCCCTCCTGGAACAACCGGTAGGTCTCCTCGTCGTCGAGCGGGGCGGCGTCGATATCCAGGTCGTTCCCCCGGGTGTCCCGGATCAGGTCGACGGCGGTCTGCACGATGGTCAGCGTTCGCAGGCCGAGGAAGTCCATCTTGAGCAGGCCGGCCGTGGCCACGTCGTCCATCGGCCACTGGGTGGTGACCTCCTTGCCTCCCGGGGTGCAAAGAGGGGTATATTCGCGGAGCGGTCGGTCGGCGATGACCACGCCTGCGGCGTGGGTCGAGGCATGCCGGTTCAGCCCCTCGATCCGGAGTGCGATATCGAACAGTTCCCGCACATCGGGGTCGTCTTCGCGCATCCGCCGGAGTTCCGGCTCCTGCTCCAGCGCGTCCTCGAGCGTCACGTTCAGTTCGCCGGGAACCTTCTTGGCGATCTGGTCGACCTTGGGCAGCGGGATGGCCAGCACCCGGCCGACGTCCCGGATGGCGGCCCGGGCGCCGAGGGTTCCGAAGGTAATGATCTGGGCGACGTTCTCGGCCCCGTACTTCTCGCGGACGTACTGGATCACCTCGCCGCGCCGCCGCTCGCACAGGTCGATGTCGAAGTCGGGCATTTCCTTCCGCTCGGGGTCGAGGAACCGCTCGAACATCAGGTTGTAGCGAATGGGGTCGACCGCCGAGATGCCCATGCAGTAGCCGACCACACTCGAACAGCCCGAGCCGCGTGCCCCGGCGGGGATGCCCCGCTCCTGACAGAACCGGACGAAATCCCAGACGATGAGGAAGTATGTGTCGTACCCCATGTCGTGGATGACGCTCAGCTCGTAGTCGAGCCGCTCGTGGGCCTCGGGCGTCGGGTCCGAGTATTTCCGGCGGAAGCCCTCCTCGGCGAGTTGGCGGAGGTAGTCGCCGGCGGACAGCCCGTCGGGCGGCTCGAAGATGGGGAAGTGGAACTCGGAGAAGTCCAGGCCCGCGTCGCACCGCTCGGCGATCCGGCCGGTGTTCTCGATGGCCCCGGGGAACCGCCCGAATATTTTGCGCATCTCGTCGGGGGTCCGGAAGTAGAACTGGTCGGTCTGGAACCGCATCCGCTGTTCGTCTGCGAGAGTCTTGCCCGTGTTGATACACAACAGGGCGTCGTGCGCCTTCGAGGCGGCCCGCTCCATATAATGGATGTCGTTGGTGGCGACGGTCCCCAAGCCGAGTTCCCCGGCCACCTCGCACAGCGGCTCGAGAATCCGCTCCTGCTCCTCGATCCCGTTGTACTGTAGCTCGATGAAAAAGTTGTCCGTCCCCAGGATGTCCACGTAGGACCGCGCCGCGGCCAATGCGTCGTCGAACGACGCGGTGAGCAGGAGGCGGGGGACCTCGCCCTGGAGGCAGCCGGACAGCGCGATCAGCCCTTCGGAATGCTCGGCGAGGGCCTCCTTGTCGATCCGGGGCTTATAGTAAAACCCGTCGAGAAACGCCGTCGAGGCCAGCTTGAGCAGGTTTTGATAGCCGGCGTGATTCTCGGCGAGCAGGGTGAGGTGGAACGCCGCGTCGCTCATCCCGCTCGCGTTGCGCTCGGTCCGCGAGCCGGGGGCGACATACGCCTCCAGGCCGATGATCGGCTTGATGCCCGCCGATTCGGCCGCCTGCCGGAACTGGATGATCCCGTACATGTTGCCGTGGTCGGTCAGGGCGAGGGCGGGCATATCCAGGTCCGCCGCCCGGTTGACCAGGTCGTCCAGGCGGCAGGCGCCGTCGAGCAAGCTGAAGTGGCTGTGCACGTGCAGATGTACGAAATCGTCGGAAGGCATATCGGAGACCCGGCTGGTTCGCGAAGCGTTTCCGAGATGATACCCGCTCGGCCGCCGCCCGTCAAATGCCTCCGGACTAAAACCCGAACTCAGTTCTATTCGACTCCAGTTGCCCGCAGGGGCGGGGCCGGTATAATGGCCGCCGATGGAATCTTCGGGCAGGATAGCCAACGCGGTCGAACTGGTGCCCGCCGACAGGGACGATATGCCCGAATTCACCGACCGGTTCCAGGATTACC
>PUPC01000312.1 GCA_003553185.1 Planctomycetota bacterium
CGAGTCGTCGCGCGGTTCGCCGGAGAGGGGGGGGCGGACGCCGAGTTCGTCGAGCTTTCGGGCGATGCTGCCGAGGGGCGATATCGGTTCCGGGGCAGCGGACCCGTCCCCGAGTGGGCGACCCACGTCGAACTGGAGATCCTCGGGCTGCCTCGTGAGGCCGGGGGGGCCGGCTCGGTGGTCGTGCGGGGCATCGAAGTGCGGGCCGTCGGGGAGCCGCCGCCGTTCTCGTCGCGCCCGCCGACCGGCGAGATCGATCTGCCCGACGGCGTTCGGACCGGCTCGCTGGAAATCCGGTCGTACCTGATGACGAGCGATCCGGAGGAGACGCCCGACTTCGGCGGCTACCGGCTCGATCTCGAAGACTAGCGGCTGCGGCCCGTGCGTTGCCCGTCGGCGGGGCAGGGCGTATAATAGGAGAAACGCACCCGCAGGGCTTCTCGGCCAGGTATGGGATTGTCAGTTTAGGCGTGTTTCTGCGGGCGGCCGAGCGCAACGAAATTGGCGTTCCCTTTTCTATTGGGATGTGAGGGATGAACGCTCGAAAGATCATATTTACCCTGATGCTGCTGATCGGCCTGGGCCGGGCCGATGCGGTCGATCTGTACTGGAGCTTCGAAAACGGTGCAGCCGGATGGCAGGCCCAAGACTGCCGGATCGCGCCGATGAGCGAGCGTACCCGGCACGGCCGCCGCACGCTCGCCGTCCACTGTGAGTTTCCCACGGTCGCTACTCTGGAACTGGCGTTGGGCAACGACGGGCGGCTGGACGTCACCGAGACGCCGCTCGTCAGCTACAGCGTGTTTGCGCCCGAGTCCGCCGGCTCCACGGTGAAGACGCTGTTCTATCTGAAGAACAAGGACGGCCTGTGGTACCAGGCGGTTCGGAACCTCCCGCTATATCCGGGCGGGTGGACCGACGTAACGTTCGACCTGTCGCCTGGGAGCGTCGAGGTCGAGCCGGTCGGTCACTTCCGGCGATGGGGGAACGAGGTCGCGGCGGAGATCAGCGAGATCGGGATCAAGTTCTTCTCCGACCGACGGGGGGAGAAAACACTGTACCTCGACGAGGTTTCCTTCGGCGAGGACGGCCGGCGGGAGGAACCCCTGGCCATCCTGAACTTCCGGGCCAACTCCACCCGCGTACCGCGCTTCGACAAGTTCGAGCTGAGTTTCGACCTCAACCGGTCGTTCTCCAACCCGTTCGACGATAGCGTGGTGGCAGTCGATGCCGAGTTCCAGCCGCCGGGCGGGGGCGACCCGGTCACGATGCCCGGTTTCTATTACCAGGACTACGTGCGGGTCGAGCGGCCGCTGGTCCGGTATGTCGAGCGGCGGCGCGAGCGGATCGAGTATCACCTGCTCGAGGACCTGGTCCCCGTGGGCGCCGGCCACTGGAAGGTTCGGTTCGCACCCACCGAAGTCGGAACCTGGCGATACCGGCTCCGCGTGGCAACCGACCGCGGCCTCGACAGCCAACGGGAGCTGGTCACCGCCTGGCGGGAGTTCACCTGTACCCCGTCCGACCGGCCCGGCTACATCCGGGTGGCCGAGGACCGGTGGAACTTCGAGTTCACCACCGGCGAGCCGTTCTATCCCATCGGCCACAACGTGCACGCATCGAATGACACGAGCACACGGAATTGTGACCTGCTGGGCATTGAGCCGCAGGACGACCGGGGGCTGGCGGCGTTCGCCGATATCTTCGAGAAGATGTCCGCCAACGGCGAGAACGTGGCCGAGGTGTGGCTGGCAAGCTGGACACTCGCCATCGAATGGACCGCCGAGTGGCCGCACTATTTCGGGCCGGGCCGCTATAACCTGTACAACGCCTGGAAGATCGACCGGCTGCTCGAACTGGCCCGGGAGAACGACATATACATCCACCTCGTACTGGAGAACCACGGGAAACTGAGCTCGTTCGTGGACGAGGAATGGGACGATCATCCGTACAACGAGCGGAACTGGGGCGGCTTCCTCAGCAGTTGCAAGGACTTCTTCTCCGACCGCAGGGCGCGCAATCTCTACCGGCGAAAGCTGCGCTACATCATCGCCCGATGGGGCTGGACTACCCACATCATGGCCTTCGAGCTGGTGAGCGAACTCGACCTGACCGGCGAACGATTCCAGGATCACGATGACCGGGACTTCCTCGCCGACAAGGTGAGCTGGCATCGTGAGATGGCTCGTTTTATCAGGGATAGCTACCACGGCAAACACATGATCACCACCCATTACTCGGGCGACTACCGGCGGGTCCAATCCGAGATCGCCGGGCTCGACGAGCTCGATTACGTCTCGCTCGACGCCTACCGGCAGCGGGACACGATGAACCAGACCGCGGCCCGGATACTCGAACGCACCGTCCGCCAGCTCTCCGTACACAACAAGCCGATCTTCGTCACCGAGTACGGGGGGACGCCCCGGGCTGCGTCGCCCGAACGCATCCACGCCGACCTCCACACCGGGCTGTGGTCCGGCTACATGACGCGGATGGCGGGCACGCCGCTGCTCTGGTGGTTTATGTATATCGACCGGCACGATAAGTACCACCATTTCCGGGCCCTTGCCGCGTTCAACGAGGGCGAAGACCGGCGCGGGCGGGGCCTCGAGATGCACCGGCCGGAAGTCGCCGGCGGCCAGAACCTCGGCAGTATGGCCCTCCGGGACGACCACTCCGGTTACGCCTGGGTATTCGATCAGCGCAGCGCCATCGAGATGCCGCGCACTCCCTATCGCCACAGCGGTGCTCGCCTGACCTTCGGCGGGTTCCGCGAGGGCCGCTACCGAATCGAGTTCTGGGATACCTACGCCGGCGAGCCGACCGGCGATGTCACGGTCGAGACCGACGGCTCCCGCCTGGTCGTCGAACTGCCCGCGTTCGGCAACGACATGGCACTCAAAATCGAACCCGCCGAGTGAGATCGGTCCGGGTCGGGGTTTCACCGATCATCTTACAGGAGTGCTGCAAATGAAAATGACATTTCTCGGCGCAGCAAACGAGGTCACCGGCTCGATGCATCTCGTGGAGTCGCCCCAAGGCCGCCTGCTCATCGACTGCGGGATGTTTCAGGGCCACCGCCGCCAGGCGGAGAAGAAGAACCGGACGTTCCAGACCGCCCCGGACACCGTCGATGCCGTCGTCCTGTCGCACGCCCATATCGATCACTCCGGCCGGCTCCCGCTGCTGCACGCCCGCGGTTTCAACGGCAACATCTATGCGACGAGTGCCACCCGCGACCTGTGCTCGATTATGCTGCGCGACAGCGCCCACATCCAGCAGATGGACGCCGAGTACATCAACCGCAAGCGGGCAAAAAACGGTGAGGAACCGGTCGACCCGCTCTATTCCCAACTCGACGGGACCAAGGTGCTGCGGCACATCGTGTCGGTCGGCTACGGCCGCCGCTTCTCGCCGGTGCCCGGGGTCAGCGGTCGGCTGGTTGACGCCGGGCACATCCTGGGCGCCGCCCTCATCCGGCTGGACTTCAACGGCGTCTCGCCGCCGCTCCGGTTCGGCTACGCCGTCGACCTGGGCCGGCCGGGCATGCCGATACTGCGCGATCCCGAGTCGCTGGCCGACGACGGCCCGCTCGACGTGCTCGTTCTGGAGAGCACCTACGGTGGGCGCCATCACGACCCGCCCGAGGACATGGAGGCTGAGCTGGGAGGCCTGGTCAACCGGGTCGTCGAGCGCGGGGGCAAATTGGTCATCCCTGCGTTCAGCGTCGGCCGCACGCAGAACGTCCTCTATTCCCTCCACAAGCTGTTCATCGAGGAGCGCATACCCAGCGTTCCCGTGTTCGTCGACAGCCCGCTCTCGGTCAACGCGACCGACGTGTTCAAGATGCATCCCGAGTGCTACGACGACGAGGCGGCCAGCTTCGTGGAGGACGGGGGCTCGGTTTTCACCCATCGGTCGATGCACTACGTCAGCTCGCTGGCGGAATCCAAGACTCTGCAGCGGCGACGGCGGCCGGCGATCATCATCAGCGCGTCGGGGATGTGCGAGGCCGGGCGGATTCTCCACCACCTGAAGAACACCATTACCAATGAACGGAACGCCGTGGGCATCGTGGGGTACATGGCCGAACACACCCTGGGCCGCCGGCTGGTCGAGCGGCACGAACAGATCAAAATATTCGGCAAGATGTATCCCGTCCGGTGCGAGATCGCCACAATGAACGGCTTCTCGGCCCACGCCGACCACGACGGGCTGCTCGATTATGCCGACTCCGTGGCGGGGCCGGACACCCGCATCTTCCTCGTCCACGGCGAAGAAAAGGCCACCGCACCGCTGCTCGCTGCCCTCCGCGAACGCGGCCACACCAATACAACCGTCACGTCCTCCGGAATGACCGTGGACCTCTGACCCATAGTGAGAAGCCCGTGACCCCCCTCGAACGCTGGCAAGCCGTGCTCAACCGTGAAACGCCCGACCGGGTGCCGATGGACTGGTGGAGCACCGGCGAGGTCGAGCAGAAGATCAAGACGTACCTCGGATGCGAGACGATGGACGCCGTCTGCGAGCGCCTGCACATCGACCGGCCGCTCACCGTGGGGCCGGCATACGTCGGGCCGCCCACGCCCGACAACACCTGCCCGTTCGGCATCCGTCGCCAGCGGGTCGCCTACGAGGGAGGCGACTACAACGAAGTCGTTCACCATCCGCTCGCCGAGTTCGGAACGGTCGAAGAGATTGAAGACGGGTACAGGTGGCCGTCGCCCGACTGGTGGGATTATTCGTCGATTCGCGACCAGGTGAAGGGGAACGAACATCGTCCCGTTTGCGGCGGCGGGTCCGAACCGTTTCTCACCTATAAACACCTGCGGGGGCAGGAGCAGGCGTTCATCGACCTGGTGATGAACCCCGAGATGGTTCATTACTGCCTGGACCGCCTCTACGAACTCTGTTACATCAACACCCAGCGTATCTACGAACAGATTCCCGGGCGGGTGCTCATCACGTATGTGGCCGAGGACCTGGGCGCCCAAGAGGGGCTGATGTACTCGCCCGACCAGATCCGGACGTTCTTCCTGCCTCGGATGAAACGGATGATCGATCTGGCACATCAGGCCGGAGCGTTCGTTTTCCATCACAGCGACGGGGCCATCCGCGACATCCTGCCCGATTTAATCGACGCGGGCATCGATGTCCTGAACCCCATCCAGTGGCGATGCAAGGGGATGGACCGCGAGGGGCTGAAATGCGACTTCGGCGACCAGATCGTGTTCCACGGCGGGATGGACAACCAGTACACCCTCGCGTTCGGGTCCACCGAGGAGGTGCAGCAGGAGGTCCGCGACAACCTGCGAATACTCGGTTCGGGCGGCGGGTACATCCTCGCACCGTGCCATAACATCCAGCCGGTCAGCCCGCCGGAAAACATCGTCGCTATGTACGAGACGGGCTACGAAGTGGGCCGGATGCAATAAGCAGAAAGATCACTGCAAAGTGACAGCGGGGAGCGGGGGGTTAGCTTGGCCAGCCGCCGGCCGGGTCGGCGCCGGTCTGGCGGGATTCGGATGACGACCGGACTCCGCGCAGCTCTTCGATTTCCTGCTCCAATTGTTCCTGCTTGCGGACCAGGCGGAGGATGACCGCGTTGAGCGGGTCCGGGAGGTCGGCGTGACGCAGCATGTCGGCGGTGTTGGCCGACTCGCCGACCGTTCGTGCGGGCACTCCGACGACCGTCGTTGCCGCAGGAACGGGCCTGATGACGACCGAGCCGGCCCCGATGCGCGCGTCGTCCCCGACTTCGATCGGCCCCAGCAGGATCGCCCCCGCGCCGACGACCACGTGGTTGCCCACCGTCGGATGTCGCTTCGTCTTCTCCGGTGACGTGCCGCCGAGCACGACGCCCTGGTAGAGGAGGACGTCGTCGCCGAGCTCGGCCGTCTCGCCAATCACCACCCCGGCCCCGTGGTCGATGAAGAACCGCCGGCCGATGCGTGCGCCCGGATGGATGTCCACCCCGGTCAGGGCCCTCGTGACGTATGAGAGGAACCGGGCGAGCAGCTTGAGGTGGTGTCGCCACAGCCAATGTGCGATCCGATGCAGCCAGATCGCGTGCAGGCCAGGATAGCACAGGAGTACCTCCGGGACGCTGCGTGCGGCGGGGTCGCGGCGGAACGCCGTGGCGATGTCTTCGCGAAGTCGTTTCAAAATCAACGGTCTATCTCCTGGACCTCGACGCGCGATGTCGGGGTCATTGGTTTTCTGGTTGTCCTGCCGTCATCAGCCGAGCGTGTTCCCTGCGGCGGACCTGCCCGGCAAACAAACCTATCGATCTAATAGGAGTTTACAGCGCCCGTCGTATCTTGTCAAGCAGAATCGCGGGCTGAAACGGAAACGGGCTGGAATATCGCAGCCCTCTTGTGTTATGGCCTCCCGCCGTTCGGCCGGTCATTGGACTTGCTTTATCCGGGTGCGCATCGATAAAATTGGAATCGCTCGGCCACACAAGGGATTCGTTTATAGTGAATGAGCGGGATTGAGTTATGATTTCAATAGACGTGTCATCGGTCCTCGAGCGCGACATTGACCTGCTCCTGGTGGAACTGCTGGCAGATTCGCCGCAGTTTTTCGACTGGTTTCTGTCCCGGCTCGGTCTCGACGCCGACGCCGAACTCCTCGCTGTTGAACACTCGGTCACGACCCAGAGCGGAGAATCCGACCTCGAGGTGACATTCCGTCGCGGCAAGCGAGCAGTCAAACTTCTGATTGAGAACAAACTCGGAGCCGCGTTTCAGCCCCGCCAGTCAGAACGGTATCGGGAACGAGGCGAGCAGTACGTCCGCCGTGGTGACTGCGATGCGTTCCATACCGTGCTGGTGGCTCCTGCCTCATATTTCGGCGAGGACGAAACAACCTGTGGGTTCGACCACTGTATCACTCTCGATGAAGTTCTGAACTGGGTAGAGCAGGCGAACAGTTTTGGTGAGTTGGGGGAATACAAGATAACTCTCATTCGGTCTGCGCTGGAACGCGGGTCGAGCGGGTGGCAGTTGGTGCCGGATGAAGCGGTCACCCGATTTTGGCAGGAGTATTGGAAGCTGGCCTCATCTGACGCGCCCGAACTCAGGATGCCGAGGCCGGGCCCCAAACCGGCGATCTCGAACTTCATCTACTTCCGTCCGCGCGGCCTGCCCCCCGACGCCAAACTCATCCACAAAGTTCTATATGGACATGTAGACATCCAGTTTGCCGGCCGTGCCGAGGACATCGATGCCCTGGAGCGCGAATACTCCGGCATACTGGAGGAGGGGATGCATATTCAACGGGCCGGCAAATCGGCCGTCATTCGGATGTGCGTCCCGGAGATGGACATGACTGCCCCCTTCGCCGAATCCTTGCCGCACGTACGCCAGTCCCTGGCCGCCGCTACCCAGCTTCTCAACTGGCACCGGCGCCATAAGGGCTGATGACGATGATGCTCGGTGGCTATTCCGCCTCTCCGTCCGGGTCTTCTTTCCGTTTTCTCTTCGCCCGCTCTTCTTGTGCGATGTTGTTCTCGTATTGCTCCTTGTCCCACTTCTTGTCGAAGTAGTCGAGCTTGTGCAGCGGCATGACGACACCGGAGGCGACGTTCCCAAGGTGGGCGTTGATCCGTTTCAGGAAGCGGAATGAGAGGGCGAGGCACACCGCCTGGTTCGCGTTCAGAGTCTCATCGCGAGCGATTTTCTCCACCATAGTGTCGCTTCGGTGGGATATATCGACCTTCTCGACGATGACCTCGTGGCCGAGCACTTGGTCGTCCTCGGCGAACGCCCGCCGCGTCTTTTGGAATGTCGTCGCGACCTGGTCGGCCAGCTCGCGGAGGTCCCGGGCGTAGGGCAGGTCGGTGACGCGGTCCTGAAACATCCCGGCGACCTCGAGCAGGTTCTTGCAGTAGTCGCCAGCCCGCTCGATGTCCTTCGATACGCTCATCAGGACCAGGCAGGCGGGTGCGTCGCCCCGGGGGTTGACCGCCAGGTGTTCGACGAGCTGCTTGCGGATGAGCCGCTCGGTCTTGTTCACCTTGATGTCGGTCCGATAAAGCGTCTCGCCCGCCTCGGCACAGGTCCGAGCGCCGAACAGGGCGTCGGTCGAACATCGGAACATGTCCTCGACCATGTCGATCATTTCCAGGAACTGGTGGAACGACTCCTTGAGCAGGTCGATCTTCTTCCACATCCGGATCAGTTCTTTGAGCATTGTTCAACTCCTCACGAAAGCAGACGGTACA
>PUPC01000110.1 GCA_003553185.1 Planctomycetota bacterium
ACCGCCAACAGCTAAAAGAGGGCCGTGGGATATGCCGGATCGGAGCGGTGTGAGGCAGGGCGGAGAGGCACACAGCCCCGATGTGCAGCAGGCGGTGCCTCGGAGGGCAGATAAAGCGGGAAGGGCCGGAAAATTCGGCCCGAAGAGTGCCCTCCAGAACGCTGTCAGCGTCCACAGAACGGTCGTTCGAGACCTATAATCCCGTTCACTGTATTATAACGCATTCTATGCGGTATTTTTAGTCAGGAGGACGGATGTTCGGGCTGATCCCGCGAGATGGCGGGTAAGGGGGCGGGTGGGCTCCGAACTGACCGGTTCGGCGTCCGGGTTGGCGCCATGTACCTGCGTACCCGGTTCGGACTCTGCGTTGATGAGCGCGGGATTCATCGACGAGCACGACCTGTCGTCATCGGGATACGCGCGTGGTAGAGCACGACGCGACCATTCCGGTCGATGGACAGACGTGGCAGTTGGAAGAACGCGTGCGATCCGGGCAGAGGGGCGAGCCGCGAACGTGGCTTGACGGGATAGTGCACGTGTTCAAAAGAGGCGCCGGGCTTGGCCATCATCGAATACAGACAGCTTGCCGAGCTGCGGCCGAACAGGGGCGGCCGACGGCAACGTGCTGAACGTTTCGGCCTTCGCCGACCTGCCCGCTCAGGCCTGAGGGCTCGGGGGAGATGCCGACCCATCTTGTCAGCAAAAAACGGCAAGGATACGGCAAAGTTTTTATGCGAATAGGTGTTTCGGAGGTGTTCTATATGTGTACCGTGTTTGTTTTTGCAAGGACGCTCGACCTGCCGTAACTGCTTTTATATGGTTGGGATGTGTCAGTTCGGCGCGCGGTTATGCGTCAAAGCCGAATATACACCTGTGGTGAGGGCAGGAGGGCTCGAACCTCCGACCTACGGCTTAAAAGGCCGTTGCTCTGCCAACTGAGCTATGCCCCCGATATCCTATTATAGCGTATATCGCCGGCTCGGCTAGACCTCCATCAGTTCTTCGGCTTTCGACTCCTGAAGCTTGTCCACCTTTTCGGTGTACTGATCGGTGAGTTCCTGGATGTCCTTTTTGAAGTCTTCCAAGTCGTCCTCGGTCAGGTCGCCGGCATCTTCCTCTTTTCTTGCCTGTTTGATGGCGTCGCGCCGCTCGTTTCGTATGGCGATCCGCGCCTCTTCGGCCATTTCCTTGGTCTGGGCGACGATCTGTTTCCGCCGTTCTTCGCTGAGCGGCGGAACGTTCAGCCGGATGATTTTGCCGTCGTTGTTGGGTGTGATGCCGATGTCGGATGCGAGCAGCCCTTTTTCGATGGCCTGGAGTGAGTTGGGGTCGAACGGGCGGATGGCGATCTGGGAGGGCTCTGGGACGCCGATGGTGGCCAGCTGTTTGAGCGGGGTGGGCGAGCCGTAGTAGTCGATCTTGACGTTCTCGACCAATCCGGTCGAGGCCCGTCCGGTCCGCAGCTTCTTGTACTCGTCCTGGAGGTATTCGAAGGACTTTTCCATTTTCATCTCGGCTTCGAGCAGCGTGTCTTCGTAACTCATTTCCACCTCTCGCAATCAGGAAACCAAAGTGCCCACCTCGTGACCGAGGATTGCATTGCGGATGTTGCCGGGTGCGCTGGCGTTGAACACGAGGATCGGGAGGTCGCCCTCAATGGCCATGGTGAGCGCGGTGAGGTCCATGACCCGCAGGTTTCGATCGAGTGCGTCCCGTGCGGTGAGTCTGTCGAAGAGCCGTGCTTCCGGATTTGTCCGCGGGTCGTCCTCGTAGACGCCGTCCACGTGCGTGGCCTTAAGCAGGATGTCGGCGCGTATTTCCCGTGCCCGCAGGACGGCGGCGGTGTCTGTGGAGAAGAACGGGTTGCCGGTGCCTGCGGCGAGGATGCAGATTTTGTGGTGTTCGAGGTGGGCGATGCACCGGCGCCGGATGTACGGTTCGGCCACGTCGGCCATCGTGATGGCGGTCTGCACTCGCACCTCGAGGCCGAGCTTCTCCAAGCTGTCCTGAAGTGCGAGAGCGTTGATGACGGTGCCGAGCATTCCCATGTGGTCACAGACTGCCCTGAGCAGCCCGGCCTTGGAGAGTTCGTTGCCCCGGCAGATGTTGCCGCCGCCGATGACCACGGCGAGCTGGACGCCGGTGTCGGCGGCTTGTTTGACCTGTTCTGCGATGCGTCCGATGGCGACGGGGTCGATGCCCCGGCCGCCTTCGTCACACATGCTCTGACCGCTCAGCTTCAGGACGACCCGCCGGTATGCCGGCTGCTCCGTATTGGCCATGGTCAGCTCTCGGTGTCTCCCACCTCGTATCGGACGAAGCGTTTGATGTAGATGTTCTCGCCGAATTTATGGGCCTGTTCGGTGACCAGGTCGCCGACCGATTTGCTGCTGTCTTTGACGAATTCCTGGTCGAGCAGGCAGGCGCGTTTGAAGAAATCGCGGAGTTTTCCCTCCAGTATCTGCTCGCGGACGTGCTCCGGTTTGTCCTTGATCTGCTCTGCATAGATCGATTTCTCGCGTTCGAGGACCTCGTCGGGAATCTCGTCGCGGTCGAGGGCCACCGGGTTCGCCCAGGCGATGTGCATGCACACATCGCGGATGAAGGCCTGGAATTCTTCATTCTTGGCCACGAAGTCGGTCTCGCTACGGGCTTCGATCATCACTCCAACCTTGCCGTTGGTGTGGATGTAGCTCTGTATACATCCCTCGGCGGCTTCTCGACCGGCCCTGCCGGCGGTCTTGATGGCCCCCTTCTTGCGAAGGATTTCGATCGCCTTGTCCATGTCGCCCTGGGCTTCGGTGAGTGCCGTTTTGCATTCCATCATGCCCAGGTTTGTCCGTTCTCTCAGTTCCTTGACCATCGTCGCGGTCACTTTTGTCATTTGAATCTCTCCGTACTAATCTACGTTTTTCTGTGCGGCGGGTCTGGCCCGATGGCTGCAGGGGCCGGTCAGCCCTCTGTCCCCATTCGGTCTTTTTCTTCTGGTTCCGGGCTGCTTTCCTCCGGTTTATCGTCAGCCGGGTTCTGTCCGGTCTCTGCGGCTTGTGCTACCGCCTCGGTCTCTTCGGCGGATTCGGCTGTGTCTTCGTCTTCCGCCTTTTCCGAGGTTTCCTCGGGGGGCGAGTCTTCGACGGCTGTAGCAGCAGTTGGCTCGGGTTCGGGTGCCGATTCTTCGGACGGAGGGGGCGGTTTGTGTGGTGCGGCCTTCTCCGGCGGGGCCTGATCGGGCGGCGGGGGCGCGGCGGCGGCCTCGTCGGGGACCTCGGGCATCAGGGACTGGCCTTCAATGATCGCGTCTATGAGTTTGGATACGATCAGTTGGATCGTCCGCATGGCGTCGTCGTTCCCGGGGATTGGAATGTCGATCCTGTCGGGGTCGCTGTCTGTGTCCAGCAGTGCGATCACGGGGATGTCGAGCGCGTTGGCTTCCCTGACGGCGTTCCGTTCGTGCCGGGGGTCGATCACGATCATCACATCGGGCGGTTGCCGCATGTGGCGTATGCCGCCCAGGTTCTTGCGCAGTTTGGCCAGTTCACGGCGCAGGACCGAAGCGTATTTCTTTCCCTTCGCCTCGATCTCGCCCGTTTTGTCCAGCTCTTCCAGCTCGTCGAGCCGTTTCATCCGGCCCATAATCACTTTGAAGTTTGTCAGCGTACCGCCGAGCCAGCGCTCCGGGACATGGTGAATTCCTGCCCGCTCGCCCTGTTCGGCGACGGTGTCCTCGGCCTGACGTTTGGTGCCGACGAGCAGCACCTCGGCTCCCTCGGCGGCGACAGTCTTCAGGTATCGGTGGGCGCGGACCAGGCCGCGGACGGTCTCGCGCAGGTCGATAATGTGGATCGAGTGACGCCGCTTGTAGATATACGGCTCCATCTTGGGGTTCCAACGGCTGGTGTGATGGCCGTAATGAACGCCCGCTTCCAACAGCTCCCGCATCGTGATGATCGGCAAGGCATTTCCTCCTACGTCCCTTTCCCGCACGTATTGACGCCTTTGTCGCAAAGCGCCGCACGGGGCCGGGTCTTGACAGAATAAATTGTGCCGCCGGAGCAGCACACCCATTACATTTGCTACTGCGGCATTATACGCCCCCCGGTTATACTGTCAAGCAGCCAAAGCCCGAACAGTTCCGCGTGTCCGGCCATCAATTGCCCGTTGTGGCCGCGGCCTGTATAATCGGGCTTGGAAGTCCAGCCGACTAGAATTCCGGCCGAAAAGCCGGCCGATTCACAGGTAGAGTTTCAGATGACGGGAGTTGGCGCCAATAGAAGAGGAACGGGCGACTTCGTTCGTGGTACGAGCCGAAATTGTTCCAAGACTGGATGCAGACGAGTTCAGTGCAGGGAAGGCGATCAGATCAACGAGGGCTATTCGAAGCAGGCCATCACTTTGAAAGACGTTGATGGCGGTTTGATTCCGTGCGAGAATGTCGCGAAACAGACTTAAAGAGTACTTGTATTGCTTCTGTCCATTCGAGGTTGCCGGCTAGTTCTGGTCGAGGTCGATGTCGACAATAGCCGCGCGGGCTTTGGGAGCGCGGAACTCTGGAGGATTCCGAATTGAACGTGGCAATTGTTGTGACTTTCTTCCAGACGCCACTTGAGGCGTTCGTGTGGACGGTACTTCCCCTGCTGCCGGGGTTCCCATTAGCCGCGCTGGCAGTTTTGGCTCGGCCAGGCCGGCGTGAGCGGTTCAGGTTTCTTTTCTTTTTGTATTTTCTTGCAGTATGCGGGTGGTTTGTCAGTCTGGGCACTACCATGCAGGATCTGATGCCTTGGCCTCTCCCTCCTAATTTATGGCAGCCGACGGCCAAGGTGTACTATGTGTCCGCTCTGCTGTTCTTTATTCTGGCGATGATGGTCTTGTTTTTGATTATCCGTGAGGTAAAGAGGTGGATGTGTACTCGCTTCGGCCGTACAGGGTGAAGGCGAGTTGTCTGGATATCCGGCCATTTTTCGGCAGGGCTTTTAACCAACGGTAGAACGAAGAATTTCGTCGGAGGCGGCGTGACCATAATCAGCTTGCAGTCGGGCAGCAACGGGAACTGTTTGTACGTGGAAAGCGGCGAGACCCGGCTGCTCTTCGACGCGGGCATCAGCGGTGTCCGGGCCGAAGAGCGGCTGGCCGCGTTCGGCCGGGACATCCGAGCGGTCGATGCACTCGTGATCTCACACGACCACCAGGACCACGCCCGCTGCGCCGGGGTGTATCAGCGGAAGTTCGGCCTGCCCATTTACGCCACGGAGCAGACGCTGGCCGCCGCCCGACGGGGTCTGGGCCGGCTGACCGACGTCCGCCATTTCCGGGCCGGGGAGCCGCTGGAGATCGGGGATGCCCTGATCGAGACAGTCTCCACCCCGCACGACGGGGCCGACGGCGTGGCGTTCGTGGTGCAGACCGATGGCGGGCGGGTGGGGCTGCTGACCGACCTCGGCTACGTGTTCGACGGGCTGGGCGACATCGTCGCATCGCTGGACGCGGTGATGCTCGAGAGCAATTACGACCCGGAGATGCTCGCGGCTGGCCCGTATCCCTGGCACGTTCAGGAGCGCATCAAGGGGCCGGGCGGGCATCTGTCGAACGCCGAGGCGGCGGGACTGCTGCGCGATTGTGGTGCCGGTTCGCTCCGCTGGGCGTGCCTGTCACACCTGTCGGAGCAGAACAACGCGCCCGAGGTTGCCTTCAGAACGCATTCATCCATTCTGCCCAAGCCGCTGCACCTCGTGGCCGCCAGCCGGAGCGGGCCGGTCAAACTCCCGGAATTCTAACGCGCCTGCGCGGCTGAGCCGACACGTGTTGCATCCGATCGAAGCTCGTGCCTTGGGGGCTTGGCCGCTATTCGTCTCTTTTCTCTTCGCCTTCCGCCCGGGGCTCGTCCTCCTCCTCAGCAGGTTCCGGCTGGGGCGACGGCGGGGGCTGGGACGGCTGGGGGGACGGCGGGGGCTGGGACGGGACCGGCTCTTCGGCGGCCGCTTCGGTCCGGGTTGCTTTCGAGCACAACAGTCCGCCGATGAGCAGGATAACGATTCCGATCATGGCAACAAGAAGGCCCTGGCCCACGAACGGCTGCTGGTCTTCAGGTTGAAGGTACGACCAGGCGCCCACAATGATGCCGATCAGACCGATGATCGTCAGAATGATGCCGACAACCGACCGATGCTTGGCCATTGTCCCTGCCTCCAAATCCAGTTCCACGGCTCCCCTTTTTATGAACATCATCCTAGCGCCGCACGCTCAATCTTCAAGTTTTTTTTCAGGTTGAGTTATGGGCGGTGGGGGATTGGCGGCCCGACCTGCGCCCGTCAGCCCCACACCGGCAGTCTTGCAAGGCGGCCCGTTCAGGTTACAATACCCCTCGAAAGGTCGGTTTCGATGTTCGGCCGGCCGGTGAACCTGATCTCGGGAGATAGACGATGCCGAAGCATGAACTCCGAAGCGATCGCATCAAAAAAGGGCTGGAGCGGATGCCCAACCGGGCTCTGCTCTACGCCACAGGGATTACTCGCGACCAGATGGACAAGCCGTTCATCGGGGTGTGCACCAGCTTTACCGACTTGGTGCCTGGGCACGTCGGAATGCGCTCGCTCGAGCGCAAGATCGAGTGGGGGGTGAACGCGGGCGGCGGGGTGCCGTTCGTTTTTGGGGTGCCGGGTATCTGCGACGGGATCGCTATGGGCCACGACGGGATGCATTATTCGCTCCCGTCCCGCGAGCTGATCGCCGATATGATCGAGTCGATCTGCCAGGCACACCAACTCGACGGGGTCGTCCTCCTGACCAACTGCGACAAGATCACCCCCGGGATGCTGATGGCAGTCGGTCGGCTCGACATCCCGGCCATCGTGGTCACCGCCGGGCCGATGCTATCCGGCCAACTTCACGGCCGGCGGCTGTCGCTGGTGCGGGACACCTTCGAGGCGGTCGGTCTGCGGAAGTCCGGACAGATCGATGATGAAGAAGTCCGCGAGCTCGAAGTCCAGTGCTGCCCGGGCGAGGGCTCCTGCCAGGGGATGTACACGGCGAACACCATGGCCTGTCTGACCGAGGCGATGGGGATGAGCTTGCCGGGCACGGCGACCGCTCTGGCCGGCAGCGCCGCCAAACAGCGGATCGCCGAATCGGCCGGCGAACAGGTGTGCGAGCTGGTCCGGCAGGGTCGGACCGCCCGCCGGTTCATTACCCGCCGGTCGCTGGAGAACGCGATCCGCGTCGACATGGCGCTTGGCGGCTCGACGAACACGGCCCTGCACATCCCAGCCATCGCACACGCCGCCGAAGTCGACGTTATGCTGGACGATTTCGACCGGCTCAGCCGCGATACGCCGCAGCTCTGCTCGCTTCGGCCCGGCGGCGAGTTGATGATGGAAGACCTGGACGCGGCGGGCGGTATCCCCTCCGTACTCAAGAATCTGGCCCACCTACTCAACAAGGAGTGCGAGTCCGTCGCGGGGACGACCCTGGACCGGATCATCGACGCCGCACCGGTCGGGGAGCCCTCGGTCATTCACACGGCGGACGCCCCGATCGCCGAGGAGGGCGGCATCGCCGTGCTCAAAGGCACACTGGCTCCCGACGGAGCCGTGGTCAAGCGGGGGGCCGTCGTGCCGGAGATGATGCAATTCACCGGGACTGCGAGAGTCTTCGAGACCGAGGACGGATCGATGGAGTATCTGATGGGGGGGAAGGTCCGGCCGAAAGACGTGCTCGTCATCCGGAACGAGGGCCCGAGGGGCGGTCCCGGGATGCGCGAGTCCCTGGCGTTGACCGCCGCCGTCGCCGGGTCCGGACTGGGCGACAAGATCGCCATCGTTACCGACGGGCGGTTCAGCGGTGGGACCCGCAACCTGAGCATCGGCCACGTCTCGCCGGAGGCCGCCGCCGGCGGCCCGATCGCACTCATTCGGGACGGCGACGAGGTCGTCATCGACATTCCGGCTCGGTCGATCGATCTGAAGGTTGACGCGGCCGAACTCGAGCGGCGCCGGGCGGCGTGGACCCCGCCCGAGCCGAAGATACGGAAGGGCTGGCTGGCCCGATACGCCCGGCTGGTCACCTCGGCGGCCACCGGCGCGGTCCTTGAAGAATGACCGTCAATCGGATATCCTGAATAAAGGATGGAGCCGCCGCCGAATCGTTCTGCCCGGTAGTGTAATCGGTAACACAACGGATTTTGGGTCCGTCTTTCGAGGTTCGAGTCCTCGCCGGGCAACCAGCCGCCTGCAC